>CBIHPZ010000610.1:0-3144 GCA_966211865.1 uncultured Aquabacterium sp. | reverse complement strand
AGCGCGGCCAGCACCGCCAGGCTGCCGTTGCCGGTGCACAGGTCCAGCACGCGGTGGGTGCTCTCGCTGAGCCAGGCGTCGATGGTGCCGTCGGCCAGCGGCTCGGCGATCAACGACCGCGGCACGATCACGCGTTCATCCACCGTGAACGGCACGCCCTGCAGCCAGGCTTCGCCGGTCAGGTAGGCAGCGGGGCGGCGGGTGGCGATGCGCTCTTCGACCAGCGCCTCCACGGCTGCCGATTCCTCGGCCGACAGCAGCCGGTCGGCAAACTCGTCCAGCGCATCCAGCGGCAGGCCCAGGCGCCACAGCACCAGCCACGCGGCTTCGTCGAAGGCATTGGTGGTGCCGTGGCCAAAGCAAACGCCCGCCGTTTCGAGGCGGGCGCTGGCTTGTTCGATGGCGAGGATGACGCTCAGCACAGCAGGCTCTCCAGGGTGCGGCGGTAGATGTTCTTCAGCCGCTCGACGTCGGCCACCTTCACCCGCTCGTCGACCTTGTGGATGGTGGCGTTGATCGGGCCGAACTCGACCACCTGGGGGCAGATGCGCGCGATGAAGCGGCCGTCGCTGGTGCCGCCGGTGGTGCTGAGCTCGGTCGCGACGCCGGTCTCGGTCTTGATCGCGGCGCCCAATGCTTCACTCAAGCTGCCGGGGCGGGTGAGGAAGGGCTGGCCGCCCAGCGTCCACTTCAGGTCGTACTCCAGCCCGTGGCGGCGCAGCACCTCTTCGAAGCGGGCCTTCAGGCCCTCGGGTGTCGATTCGGTGGAGAAGCGCCAGTTGCAGTCCAGCACCACCTCGCCGGGGATGACGTTGGTGGCGCCGGTGCCGGCGTGGATGTTGGACACCTGCCAGGTGGTGGGCGGGAAATGGTCGTTGCCGCGGTCCCACTCGGTGGCGGCCAGCTCGGCCAGCGCGGGCGCCAGCTGGTGGATGGGGTTGCGCGCCAGCTGCGGGTAGGCCACGTGGCCCTGGATGCCGCGGACGATCAGTTTGGCTGATAGGGTGCCGCGGCGGCCGTTCTTGATGGTGTCGCCCAGCGTCTCCACCGAGGTGGGCTCGCCGACGATGCAGCAGTCCAGCGTCACGCCGCGGGCCTGCAGCGTGTCCACCACGTGCACGGTGCCGTGGGTGGAGGGGCCTTCCTCGTCGCTGGTGAAGAGCAGGGCCAGGGTGCCGGCGTGGTCGGGGTGGGCGCGGACGAGTTCTTCAGCGGCGACGGTCATCGCCGCGATCGAGCTCTTCATGTCGGCCGCGCCGCGGCCGTACAGGTGGCCGTCGCGGTGGCTGGGCACGAAGGGGTCGCTGGTCCATTCGGACAGCGGGCCGGTGGGCACCACGTCGGTGTGGCCGGCCAGCACGACGGTGGGGCCGGGCCGCGTGCCGCGGTGCGTGGCCCACAGGTTGGTCACGCGGAAGTCGTCCGGCCCGGCCATCAGCGTTTCGCATTCGAAACCCAGCGGCTTCAGGCGCTCGGTCACCAGGGCCTGGCAGCCCTCATCGGCCGGGGTGACGGAACGGCGGGCGATCAGGGCCTCGAGCAGGCGCAGGGTGTCGGACATGGGCGGGAACAGGAACGCGGACTCGGGGGAACGGTCAGCGCGTGGGAACGGGGCCGAAGACCAGCTTGCGGGTGGGCTGCGTGCCCTCGGGGTACACGTCGACCGAGAAGTCGGTGTAGGTGGCGGTGTCGGACTCTTCCTTCTTCGGCGCCGCGCGCGAGACGGGGGCCGACTCGTTCTGCAGGCGCCACATCAGGTTGGTCGGCGAATCGGCATAGGCCAGGCCCTCGTCGCGGGTGATCGTGCCTTCGTTGATGAGGCGGGCCAGGTCCTGCTCGAAGGTCTGCGAGCCTTCGGCCAGCGACTTCTCCATGGCTTCCTTGATGCCGGGGAAGTCGGCCTTCTCGATCAGCTCGGCCACCAGCTTGGTGTTCAGCATGATCTCCACCGCGGGCACGCGGCCGCCCGCCACCGCGCGCAGCAGGCGCTGCGAGGCAATGCAGCGCAGGCCCGCGGCCAGGTCGGACAGCAGCACGGGCCGCGATTCCGGCGTGTAGAACGACAGGATGCGGCCCAGCGCGTGGTAGCTGTTGTTGGCGTGCAAGGTGGCCAGCACCAGGTGGCCGGACAGCGAGTAGCTGAGCGCCGCGGTCATGGTCTCGCGGTCGCGGATCTCGCCGATCATGATGCAGTCGGGCGCCTGGCGCAGCGCGTTCTTCAGCGCGATCTGCAGCGAGCTGGTGTCGCGCCCCACCTCGCGCTGGTTCACCACCGACTTCTTGCTGCTGAAGAGGAACTCGATCGGGTCCTCGATGGTGAGGATGTGCCCCGGCAGCTGCTTGTTGCGCATCTCCAGCATCGACGCCAGCGTGGAGCTCTTGCCGGTGCCGGTGGCGCCCACCATCAGGATCAGGCCGCGCTTTTCCATCACCAGCTGCGACAGCAGGTCCGGCACGTTCAGCGATTCGAGCGTGGGGATGTTGTGCGGGATGTGCCGGAACACCGCGGCCACCGTGCCGCGCTGCTTGAAGGCCGAGAGCCGGAAGCTGCCGACCTTCTCGAGGCCGATGGCCATGTTCAGCTCGCCGGTGTCCTCCAGCTCTTCCATCTGCCGCGGTGTCAGCAGCTCGTTCAGCAGCGCCTTGGGCTGCTGCGGCGTCAGCACCTGGTCGGACAGCTGCAGCACCTGGCCGTGGATCTTGATCAGGATCGGCATGTTGGCCGACAGGTACACGTCGGACGCGCTGCGCTCGCTCATCAAGCGCAGGACGCGTTCCATGTTTCCGCTCATGCCGATCCCTCCCTGGGTGCTGCTGGTGGTGGTGCTTGCTTAGGGGCGGAGCAGTTCGTTGATGCTGGTCTTGGCGCGGGTCTGCGCATCGACCTTCTTGACGATGACCGCGCAGTACAGGCTGTACTTGCCGCCCGCCTTGGGCATGCTGCCCGAGATGACGACCGAGCCGGCGGGGATGCGGCCGTAGGTCACCTCGTCCTTCTCGCGGTCGTAGATCGGCGTGCTCTGGCCGATGTACACGCCCATCGAGATCACCGAGTTCTCCTCGACGATCACGCCTTCCACCACTTCGGAACGGGCGCCGATGAAGCAGTTGTCCTCGATGATGGTCGGGTTGGCCTGCAGCGGC
>CBIHPZ010000609.1:0-3145 GCA_966211865.1 uncultured Aquabacterium sp. | reverse complement strand
TGAAGATCAGCCACGGGCGAACCCCTGGGGACGGATGCGCAAGGTGAGCGCGGCCAGCAGCGGAATGGTGAGCCCGCCCAGCACCGGGCTGGCGTGCGTGCTCACCAGCACCTGGGCCGCGCCGAAGACCCCGCAGGTCAGCATCAGCGCCGGCATGGAATGGCCGGACACCATCACCAGCATGAAGGCGCTGACGAGCCAGGGCAGGCCCATGGACGGATCGACGCTGGACAGCGGGGTGACCAGTGCGCCCGCCAGGGTGCCCAGGGCCGCGCCCAAGGCGAAGGTGGCGAAGCGGATGCGGCCGGAATGGATGCCCAGGCCGCTGGCCAGCGGCTCGTTCATGATCACCGCGCGGGTCATCACGCCATAGCGCGTGCCGTTGAGCAGCAGCGTCAGCCCGCCGCCCAGCAGCAGCGCCACCGGCACCAGCAGCAGCCGGTAGGCGGAATAGCCGGTGCCGGCGATGTCCACCGCGCCCTTCACCGGGGCTTCGGCAAACTGCACCTCGCGCCCGAAGGCGAACACGATGAGCTGGCCGATGACGATTCCTAAGCCCCAGGTGGCCAGGATGGCGTCCAGCGGGCGGTGGTACAGCGGCCGCACGATGAGCCGTTCGATCACCATGCCGGCCGCCACGCCCGCGGCCACCGCCAGCGGCAGGCCCAGCCAGGGGCTGAGCTTGAGCTGCGTGACCACCAGGCTGGCGTAGGCACCCACGGTGAGCAGCGCGCCGTGCGCGAAGTTGACGATCTTCATCACGCCGAAGACCACCATCAGGCCGGCGGTGACGATGAACAGCACGGCGGCCGTCGTCACGATGTCGAGCAGGAGAGCCATGGGTCCTTCCGTCAGCCCGGTCGCGTCACTGCAGGTTCGGGCACTGCGCGCCCGGTTCCACGCTCTTGAAGGTCTGCAGGATCTTCACGCTGCCGTCGGCCTGGATCTGGCCCAGGCGCATGGCCAATGCGGTGTGGCGGCTCTTGTTCATGCGCACCTCGCCGCGCGGGCCGGTGAAGGCCACTTCGCCCAGCGCCTTCACCACCTTCTCGCGGTCGAACGAACCCGCCTTCTCCACCGCGGCCTTGTAGAGGAAGAAGCCTTCGTATTGCGGCTCGGACAATTCATTGGGCGTCTTGGTGTCGGCACCGAACTTCTTGTTCAGCGCGGCCATGAATTTCTGGTTCTCCGGCGTGTCGATGGTCGTGAGGTACGAAGCCGACATGTACATGCCCTTGGCCACGTCGCCCATGCTCTTGGCGGTGGCCTCGTCGATGGCCAGGTTGCCATAGGCCAGGTTCAGGCCCGAGCCCTGCAATTGCTTGGCCAATGACACGTTGGGCGCGCCGCCCGCGGTGGCACTGACCAGTGCATCGGGCTTGGCTGCGCGGATCTTGCTGAGCACCGGGGTCCAGTCGGAACCATCGATGGGCAGGTATTCCTCGCCCACCACCTTGCCGCCGTTCTTCTCGATGTACTTCTTCGTGAACTCCAGCATGCCGCGGCCGAATGCATAGTCGTTGCCGACCAGGAAGTAGTTGCGCGCGTTCAGGTTGACCCAGAAGTAGTTGACGATGGGCGCCACCTGCTGTTCCGGCACCCACGCATTCACATGCATCCACGGGCTGCAGGAACGGCCTTCATAGAACGAGGTGTAGATGTAGGGCACCTTGCCGCGCGCAATGATGGGCAATGCGGCATTGCGCGCCGCACTGGTCTCCATCGCGATGATGGCGTCCACCTTCTTCTGGAACACCAGCGTGTCGAAGGCCTTCTGCGCGCCCACGGCGCCCGAGCCGTCGTCGACGATTTCCAATTGGATCTTGCGGCCCAGGATGCCGCCCGCGGCATTGATCTCGTCCACCGCCAATTGCGACGATTGCACCACCGCGGGCGCAATCACGCTGTTGGCGCCGGACAGGCCCACGGCCACGCCGATGCGCACCGGTTCGGAAGACTGGGCGAGGGCGACGGGCGCGGCCACCGCGCACGCCAGCGTGGCCAGCGCGGCACGGCGCTGCAGGAGGTGGTGAAGACTGCTCATGACGGATTCCTTTGTGGATGGAAGTGAGGGTGAAGTCAATGCCGGGGCAGTGGCCAGCCGGTTCCCAGCATCGGGTCGTAGACGTCGTCGCGCCGGTCGCGCAGGACGTCGTTGAAGGCATTCAGGTGCCGCGCCATGCGCGACCGTTTCAGGTTCACGCGGGCCAGCAGGATTTCCTCGCCGTCCACGCTGGCGGGGCCGGCCAGCGGCCAGCCGTCGGCGCCGGCGATCAGGCTCTGGCCGATGAAGGGCTGGCCGCGCTCGGTGCCGGTGCGGTCGGCGCAAGCCACGGTCAATCCATTGCTGTGGGCATTGGCCATCACCAGCGTGTTGGCCATGGCCATGCGTTCGGGCGGCTGGCCATTCATCGGCACCCAGTTGGTGGGCATGCACACGATGTCCGCACCCTGCATGGCCAGCAGGCGGTAGGTCTCGGGGAACCAGCCGTCGTAGCAGACCATCAGGCCGATGCGGCCAATCTCGGTGTGGAACACCGGCAGGCCCTGGTCGCCGGACTCGAAGAACAGGTGCTCGTCGCCCCACAGGTGCAGCTTGCGGTAGCTGCCCACGTGGCCGCGCGGGCCCAGCAGCACGGCGGTGTTGTAAAGCCGGTCGCCCACGCGTTCGGGCAGGCCCGCGGCAATGAACAGCCCCAGGCGCTGCGCGGCGGCCGCCCAGGCGCGCACGCTGTCGCCATCGGGCACGTTCTCGGCCAATGCAAAGGCCTCGGCGCGGCTGCCGAACACATAGCCGCTGCTGCACAGCTCGGGCAGCACCACCAGGGCCGCGCCGGCCTTCGCCGCTTCTTCGACCAGGCCGATGGACCGCAGCACGTTCTCGGCCCGCTGGCCGATGCGCGGCGCCATCTGCACGCAGGCGACGATGACGTCGGGGAAGCCGGGGCTTCCGTCCGAGGCCAATGCCAATGAAAGCGACATCGAATCTCCAAAAAAGAAAAAGCCCCTGACTGCGCTTGCGCGCGAATCAGGGGCTTTCATAGCCGGTGTGTGGGGTCAGCAACGCTGCTGACGTAAGGAAACTCGGACGGAAGTGCCTGAGAAAGCCTGCCGTCGTGGAGGCGAAAGATAGGTGTTTATCGGC
>CBIHPZ010000608.1:0-3145 GCA_966211865.1 uncultured Aquabacterium sp. | reverse complement strand
GGCTCCAGGTCCTTGTAGTGCTCGAAGAAGTGCTGGATCGTCTTCAGGCGCAGCGGGTTCAGGTCTTCGGGCTTCTGCCACTGGGTGTAGATGGACAGGATCTTGTCGATCGGCACTGCCAGCAGCTTGTTGTCGCCGCCCGCCTCGTCGGACATGCGCAGCATGCCCAGCGGGCGGCAGGTGACGACCACGCCGGGGATGAGGGGCACCGGCGTGATCACCAGCACGTCGACCGGATCGCCGTCGTCGGCCAGCGTCTGCGGGATGTAGCCGTAGTTGCACGGGTAGTGCATGGCGGTACCCATGAACCGGTCGACGAACAACGCGCCGGTCGCCTCGTCGACCTCGTACTTGATCGGGTCGGCATTCATCGGGATCTCGATGATGACGTTGAATTCGTTCGGCGCCTTGGTGCCGGGGGTCACGTTGTGCAGGCTCATGGAATCCACAGGGCTCAGGGGGAAACCCGGATTCTACGAACTCGCCTTGCCTTGCCCTGACGGCGCTCAAGCACCATCGCCGGGCAGCACAAGTTACCGCAGGAAAACACGGAGCCGCGCCGCAGGATCATCCCGTAGCATGCGCCGGCGACCCCTGCCCCTGCCACGCTGCTGCGCAGGTGAAGACCACGAGGCGCACCACCCACAGGGCATGTTCGAGGAAGGAGAAATCTTGATTTCGACCCAAATGGCGCTCTATGTGGCGCTGGCTTGCGGCCTCGCGGCCGTCCTCTACGGTTTCATCCAGCGCAGCTGGATCCTCGGTCAAGACGCGGGCAATGCCCGCATGCAGGAAATCGCCGGCGCCGTGCAGCAAGGCGCTGCCGCTTACCTTGCGCGTCAGTACAAGACCATCGCCGTCGTCGGCGTGGTGCTCACGGTGCTGATCTTCTTCTTTCTCGACGGCAAGACGGCCGCCGGTTTCGTGCTCGGTGCCGTATTGTCTGGCGCCTGCGGCTTCATCGGCATGAACATCTCGGTGCGCGCCAACGTGCGCACCGCGCAGGCCGCCACCAAGGGCATCGGGCCCGCGCTAGACGTCGCCTTCAAGGGCGGCGCGATCACCGGCATGCTGGTGGTGGGCCTTGGGCTGATCGGCGTGGCGCTGTTCTTCTGGTGGGTCACCGGCGCGCAGGCACCGGCCGCTGGGACCACGCTGTCGGCGGTGCTGAAGCCGCTGCTGGGCCTGGCCTTCGGCTCCAGCCTGATCTCGATCTTTGCGCGCCTGGGCGGCGGCATCTTCACGAAGGGCGCCGACGTTGGCGCAGACCTCGTGGGCAAGGTCGAGCAGGATTTCCCGGAAGACGACCCGCGCAACCCGGCAACCATCGCCGACAACGTGGGCGACAACGTCGGCGACTGCGCGGGCATGGCGGCCGACCTCTTCGAGACCTACGTCGTGACGCTGATCGCCACCATGGCGCTCGGGGCCATCGTCATCACCGGATCCGGCGCCATGGCCGCCGTCACCTACCCGCTGCTCCTGGGCGGCGTCTCGATCATCGCGTCGATCATCGGCTGCTTCTTCGTGAAGGCGAAGCCCGGCATGGTGAACGTGATGCCCGCGCTCTACAAGGGGCTGGCCGTCGCCGGCGTGCTGAGCTTGGTTGCGTTCTGGTTCACGACGAGCGCCATGTTCCCGCAGGCCATCGATGTGGGCGGCAAGACGGTGGGCGCCACCGGACTGTGGCTCAGCTGCCTGGTCGGCATGCTGCTGACGGCGGCGCTGGTCTGGATCACCGAGTTCTACACCGGCACCCAGTACAGCCCGGTCAAGCACATCGCGCAGGCCTCCACCACCGGCCACGGCACCAACATCATCGCGGGCCTGGGCGTCAGCATGAAGAGCACGGCCTGGCCGGTGCTGCTGATCTGCGTGTCCATCTACGCCGCCTACGCGCTGGCCGGCCTTTACGGCATCGCCATCGCCGCCACGTCGATGTTGAGCATGGCCGGCATCGTCGTTGCACTGGACGCCTACGGCCCCATCACCGACAACGCCGGCGGCATTGCCGAGATGAGCCACTTGCCTGAAAGCGTGCGCGCCATCACCGACCCGCTTGACGCCGTGGGCAACACGACGAAGGCGGTGACCAAGGGCTACGCCATCGGTTCGGCCGGCCTGGCGGCTCTGGTGCTCTTCGCCGACTACACCCACGCGCTCGAAGCGCGCGGCATGCGCCTGACCTTCGACCTGTCCGACCACCGCGTCATCGTGGGCCTGTTCATCGGCGGCCTGATCCCCTATCTGTTCGGTGCGATGGCGATGGAAGCGGTGGGCCGAGCAGCGGGCAGCGTGGTCGAGGAGGTGCGACGGCAGCTCAAGGCCATCCCCGGGCTGAAGGAAGGAACGGCCAAGCCGGAATACGACAAGGCCGTCGACATGCTCACCGCCGCAGCCATCAAGGAAATGATGCTGCCTTCGCTGCTGCCGGTGGTGGTGCCCATCGTGGTGGGCCTGCTGCTGGGCCCTGCGGCGCTGGGCGGCCTGCTGATGGGCACGATCGTCACGGGCCTCTTCGTCGCCATCAGCATGTGCACGGGCGGCGGTGCGTGGGACAACGCAAAGAAGCTGATCGAGGAAGGCTTCACCGACAAGGACGGCGTGCTGCACAAGAAGCCCGGCGACACGCACAAGGCCGCCGTCACCGGCGACACCGTGGGTGACCCCTACAAGGACACCGCGGGTCCGGCCGTGAACCCGCTGATCAAGATCATCAACCTGGTGGCGCTCCTGGTGGTGCCGCTGCTGCCGATCGCCAGTGCAGGAGGATCCGGCGCGCCGGCCTCGCACGCTGAACCGGCCGCTGTCGTCGCGCCTTCGGCGACGATGCCGGCGCCTGCCGCCAGCGCGGAGCTGGCGCCGTCCGCTCCCGCTGCATCATCCGCTGCGTCCGCCACGCCCAGCTGATCCGCGACCCAGGCCTTGGCACCTTCGGGCCGAGGTCCAAGACGAAAGGCCAGCCCGAGGGCTGGCCTTTTTCCATGACCTGGCGACGCTCACTTTGGCCGTCAGCCAGCTCGGTGATGCATTCAAGCCCGCAGATCGAGCAAGGAGCCCAGCATGTCCTGCTCGGTCTTGAAGACCTGCATGGAGGCCTTGAAGTCGTACAGCGCCACGCGCTGAGCCACCATGTCCTCGGCCA
>CBIHPZ010000607.1:0-3146 GCA_966211865.1 uncultured Aquabacterium sp. | reverse complement strand
ATCATGATCACGGCGTCGGTGTCGGGATCGTCGTTGAAGGCCTTCATCACGTCGATGTGCTTGAGGCCGTTGATCGGGTCGCCGCCGATGCCGACCGCGCTGGACTGGCCGAGGCCGATCTCGGTCAGCTGCGCCACGGCTTCATACGTCAGCGTGCCCGAGCGCGAGACGACGCCGATGCGGCCCTTGCGGTGGATGTGGCCCGGCATGATGCCGATCTTGATTTCGTCCGGCGTGATCAGGCCGGGGCAGTTCGGGCCCAGCAGCAGCGTCTTCTTGCCGCCGGCGGCTTCCTTGGCCTTCATCTTGTTGCGCACTTCCAGCATGTCGCGCACGGGAATGCCTTCGGTGATGCAGATGGCCAGGTCGAGGTCGGCTTCCACCGCTTCCCAGATGGCCGCGGCCGCGCCCGCGGGCGGCACGTAGATGACGCTGACGGTGGCGCCGGTCTGCGCCTTGGCGTCCTTGACGCTGGCGTAAATGGGGATGCCTTCGAAGTCTTCGCCGGCCTTCTTCGGGTTCACGCCGGCGACGAAGCAGTTCTTGCCATTGGCGTAGGCGACGCAACCGCGGGTGTGGAACTGGCCCGTCTTGCCGGTGATGCCCTGGGTGATGACGCGCGTGTCTTTGTTGATCAGGATGCTCATGTCGATTACTCCGGGCTCACTTCACTGCGGCGACGATCTTGGTGGCCGCTTCGGCCATGGTGTCGGCGCTGATGATCGGCAGGCCACTTTCGGCCAGCATCTTCTTGCCCAGGTCTTCGTTGGTGCCCTTCATGCGCACCACCAGCGGCACGCTGAGGTTCACCGCCTTGCAGGCGGTGATGACGCCTTCGGCGATGGTGTCGCACTTCATGATGCCGCCGAAGATGTTGACGAGGATGCCTTTGACGGCCTTGTTCTTCAGCATGATCTTGAAGGCCTCGGTGACCTTCTCGGCGGTGGCGCCGCCGCCCACGTCGAGGAAGTTCGCCGGCTCGCCGCCGAAGAGCTTGATGGTGTCCATGGTCGCCATCGCCAAGCCCGCGCCGTTGACCAGGCAGCCGATGTTGCCGTCGAGCGAGATGTAGGCGAGGTCGAACTTGCTGGCCTCGATTTCCGCCGGGTCTTCTTCGTCGAGGTCGCGGTAGGCGACGATCTCGGGGTGGCGGAACAGCGCGTTGGAGTCGAAGTTGAACTTCGCGTCCAGCGCCTTGATGTTGCCGTTGCCTTCCAGGATCAGCGGGTTGATCTCGGCAAGGCTGGCGTCGGTCTCCATGTAGCAGGTGTAGAGCTTCTTGAAGACCTCGATGGCCTGCGCCTGGCTGGCCAGGGGAACGCCGATGCCGGCGGCCAGTTCGAGGGCCTGGCGGTCGGTCAGGCCTTCAGCCGGATCGACAAAGACCTTGATGATCTTCTCGGGCGTGGCGTGGGCCACTTCCTCGATGTCCATGCCGCCTTCGGAGCTGGCCATCAGCGCGACCTTCTGCGTCGCGCGGTCGGTCAGCGCTGCGGCGTAGTACTCCTTCTTGATGTCGGCGCCTTCTTCGATCAGCAGGCGGCGCACCTTCTGGCCTTCGGGGCCGGTCTGGTGCGTCTTCAACTGCATGCCGAGGATCTCGCCGGCCAGCTTCTTGACCTCGTCCATCGAACGCGCCAGCTTGACGCCACCACCCTTGCCGCGCCCACCGGCGTGGATCTGTGCCTTCACCACCCAGACGGATCCGCCGAGCTTCTGGGCCGCTTCGACGGCTTCCTGCACGGTGAACGCGGGGATGCCGCGTGGGACCGGGACGCCGAACTGGCGCAGGACCTCTTTGCCTTGGTACTCGTGGATCTTCATCGGGGGCTCGCTGCAAGGGGACGGGAAGAGATGCCGGCCGGCGGGGCCCCGACGGCGGCAGCCGGCCGGACTGGCGCCGGCCTTGAAACAAAACCCGCGAAATTTAGCATGCTGCGCTGCGTCAAGCCTGACAGCTGGCCGTCGGCTGCCCGCGGCTGCAGCGGCGTTACAACGCGGTTACGGCGTTTCAGTCGTCGGCGTTGGCAGGGGCCCGCAACACGCGGCGGATGACCTCGGGCGAGAAGCCCCGGCCGGTGAGAAAGCGCATCTGGCGCACGCGCGCTGCCGCGTCTTGCGGAGCGCCACCAGCGCCATAACGGCGTTGCCAGACGTCGCGGGCCCGGTCGTACTCGGAAGCGCGCAGTGCCTGCTGCGCCTCCGCGTCCAATGCCACGCCGTGCTGCTGCAATTCGCGCGTGATGCGCAGGTTTCCGAAGCGCGATTGCCGCGCGTTCACCCGACTCTCGACGAAGCGCTGCTGCGACAGGTAGCCGTGGGCGGTGAGCCAGGCCAACACAGCGTCGACCTCGGTGGCGAGGCTCTCAGCCGTGTTTTCGAAGGCGACCGGTTCGGAGGCGCTGCGTTCGATCGCGGTGCGTCGCCGAGCACTGCTTTCACGTTCAGGGTTTTGAAACGCGGACTCAGCGGCGCCGGGGGCTTCAGGCACGACGCTGCCGGCGGCGGAAGCCTCGACAGCGCCGCGCTGTGCCAGCCGCATCAGCTTGGCGCGCAGTTCGGCCGGGCTGTGTTCACGCTGCGCGAGCCATTGCAGCGCGCGCACCTTCAGTGACGCCGGCTTCTTCGGCGCCAAGGACTCAACCTTCGGCGGCCGCCGCGCCGCTGCCCGGCAGCGCCGGAATGCCCAGCGATTCGCGGACCTTGTTCTCGATTTCGCGGGCGAGATCGGCGTTCTCGCGCAGGAACTCGCGGGCGTTGTCCTTGCCCTGGCCAATCTTCTCGCCGTTGTAGGCGTACCAGGCACCAGACTTCTCGACGATCTTGGCGTTCACGCCCATGTCGATGATCTCGCCTTCGCGGCTGGTGCCCTCGCCGTAGAGGATGTCGAACTCGGCCGTCTTGAAGGGCGGAGCGACCTTGTTCTTGACGACCTTGACCTTGGTTTCGCTGCCGACCACTTCTTCGCCGCGCTTGATGCTGCCGGTGCGGCGAATGTCCAGGCGGACCGAGGAATAGAACTTCAGTGCATTGCCGCCGGTGGTGGTTTCGGGGTTGCCGAACATCACGCCGATCTTCATGCGGATCTGGTTGATGAAGATGACCATGCAGTTGGTCTTCTTGATCGTGGCGGTGAGCTTGCGCAG
>CBIHPZ010000606.1:0-3157 GCA_966211865.1 uncultured Aquabacterium sp. | reverse complement strand
GCCCGCTCACCGTGACAACCCATGGGTTGATGGATGGGCGGCTCGTTCTGGGGCGGCATGCTGTTGATGCTGGTGATCGTCCAGGTGCTGGTCATCTGGTCGATCCGACGGCACCGCGACCCGTCGCTCAAGATCGAGTGCGACGCCCCCATCGACCGCCTGATGCCCACCCTGGCCGGCCTCACGCTGGGCACCGCGGTGGCCGGCAACCGGGTGCAGGTGCACGAGAACGGCGCCTTCTTCGACGTGCTGCTGGCGCGCATCGCCGCCGCCCAGCGCACGGTGCACTTCGAGACCTTCCTGTGGAAGGAAGGTGAGCTGGCGCGGCGCATGGCCGACGCCTTGAGCGAGCGGGCCCGCGCCGGCCTGAAGGTGCGGGTGCTGCTGGACGCGCAGGGCTCGCGCAAGGCCGGCGACGCGCTGGTGCAGCAGATGAAGGACGCGGGCTGCCGCGTCTGCTTCTTCCACAAGAAGCGGCTGCGCAACATCGGCGTGCTGAACGACCGCGACCACCGCAAGCTGGCGGTCATCGACGGCCGCGAGGCCTTCGTCGGCGGCCACTGCATCGTCGACGACTGGCTCGGCAACGCCGAAGACGGCCAGCATTTCGCCGACGTCAGCCTGCACCTGCACGGCCCCATCGTGCACAGCGTGCAGGGCGCCTTCAGCGAGAACTGGGCCGGCGAGACCGGCGAGCTGTTCGTCGGCGACGAGGTCTTCCCACCGCTGGAGCCGGCCGGCGACGTGCTGATCCACGCCGTCTTCGCCAAGCCCGAGAACTCCGCGCCCACCATCAAGATCCTGCACCACACCGCCATCTGCATGGCGCGCCGGCGCATCTGGATCCAGAACCCCTACTTCATCCCCGAGCCCGATGCCATCGATGCCTTCGGCGCGGCGGTGAAGCGCGGCGTGGACGTGCGGGTGCTGATGCCTTCCACCAGCGGCTCCGACAACCCCATGGTGCAGCACGCCGGGCACCGCAACTTCGAGAAGCTGCTGCGCAATGGCGTGCGGCTCTTCGAGTACCCGCACACCCTGCTGCACCAGAAGATCATGACGGTGGACGGCGTGTGGTGCGCCATCGGCTCCAGCAATTTCGACGACCGCAGCTTCGAGACCAACGACGAGATCAGCCTGTCCATCGCCGATGCGTCGCTGGCGCAGCAGCTGGACGGCATCTTCCAGAAGTACGTGGCCCGCGCCGAGGAGATCCACCTCGACGCCTGGACCCGCCGCGGCCCCTGGCACAAGCTGAAGGACAACGCCTTCTACCTGCTGAACGAACTGCTGTAGCGCGGCCAGGCTGCCGCTGGCCGGCATGCGCGTCTTCGTGGGGCCGCGAAGCCATGCCGCCGTGAGCACGCGCAGAAAATAAACGCGTTTATCATCTGCCGAATGCCCGCTGACATCGCCTCGCGCCTCGATTTCCTCATCAGCGACATCGCGCGCCTCAACGGGCGCCGTTTCGACCGCCTGGCGCGCGAGCAGCTGGGCCTGTCGCGCGCCCAGTGCCGGCTGATGGGCATGCTGTCGATGCGCGCCGGCGACGGGCCGCTGAACCAGGCCACGCTGGCCGACCACCTGGACATGACGCCGATGGCCGTGGCCAAGCTGTGCGAACGCATGGAAGCCGCCGGCTGGATCGCCCGCGAAGCCAGCCCCACCGACCGCCGCGCCAACCTGGTGAAACTGGCCCCCAATGCCGGCCGCGCATTGAAGCGCGCGCTGAAGCTGGCCGACCAGCTGCAGGACGAGGCCCTGGCCGGCTTCAGCGCCGCGGACCGGGCCACGCTGCTGGGCCTGCTGCAGCGCCTGCACGCCAACGTCGGCAGCGCGGCCACCGGGGCGGGCGCGTGAACTGCCCCGTGACGCCCCAGGCCGCCCGAACGCTCCCAGGGCGGCAGCGGCGGGCGCCCTTCGACGCCTTTCCAGTGACCGCCCGCCTCGCCGCCCCGTTCGACCGCAAGGACTCCCCCATGACCACCCCTGCGCTGCGCAGCACGGCCACCCGGCCCGCGCGCCCCGGTACCGCCCGCCCGGCCCTGTTCGCGCTGGCGGCGCCCACGGCGCTGCTGGCGCTGGCCCTGCTGTCCGCCTGCGGCCGTGAAGCGCCCGCCCCCACGGCACCCGGGGCCGGCATGCCGCCGCCCGCGGTGGGCGTGGTCACCGTCAGCACCGGCAGCGTGCCGCTGGCCACCGAGCTGCCTGGCCGCGTGGAAGCCGCGCGCACGGCGCAGGTGCGGGCGCGCGTCACCGGCATCGTGCAGCAGCAGCTGTTCCGCGAAGGCAGCGACGTCAAGGCCGGCCAGGCCCTGTTCCAGATCGACCCCGCGCCCTACCGCGCCGCGCTGGCCAGCGCGCAGGCCAGCCTGGCCAAGGCGCAGGCCAACCAGGCGCAGCAGGCCGCTCTGGTTCAACGTTATCGACCGCTGCGCGACGCCAAGGCCATCAGCGAGCAGGAATTCATCAACGCCCAGGCCGCCCAGGCCCAGGCCGAGGCCGACGTGGCCGCCGCCCGCGCCGCCATCCAGACCGCGCAGCTGAACCTGGGCTACGCCACCGTCACCGCGCCCATCGCCGGCCGCATCGGGCGCGCGCTGGTCAGCGTGGGTGCCCTGGTCTCGCAGACCGAGGCGACGCAGATGGCGCTGGTCCAGCAGACGGACCCGGTCTACGTCAACTCCACGCAGTCGGTGGCGGAGCTGCGCCGCCTGCGCCAGGCCCTGGCCAGCGGCCGTGCCACGGCCCCCGCCAGCGTGCCGGTGCGCATCGTGCTGGACGACGGCACCGAGCTGGGCCGCGCCGGCAAACTGCTGTTTTCCGACGTGTCGGTGGACGCCACCTCCGGCCAGGTGAGCCTTCGCGCCGAGGTGCCCAACCCCGACCTGCAGCTGCTGCCCGGCATGTACGTGCGCGTGCGGCTGGCCCAGGCGCAGCTGACGCAGGCGGTGCTGCTGCCGCAGCAGGCGGTGACGCGCAGCGCGCAAGGCGACACGGTGATGGTGGTCGGCCCTGATAACAAGCCAACGGCGCGGCCGGTGCGCATCGGCGGTTCGTCGCAAGGCCAGTGGATCGTGCTGGAAGGCCTGCAGCCCGGCGAGCGGGTGGTGGCCGAAGGCTTCCAGAAGATGCGCCCCGGCCAGCCGGTGACGCC
>CBIHPZ010000605.1:0-3162 GCA_966211865.1 uncultured Aquabacterium sp. | reverse complement strand
GAATAGATCTCCGAGCGCGGCTTGCGCGGCATCAGGCTGCGCAGGAACTGCACGTAGGCGCTGGGCACCGCCATGTCCACCATGAAGTAGGCGCGCGCAAAGCTGAACAGGATCAGCAGGTCGTCCTGCGTGAAGAGCGCGGTGTCGATGACCAGCTGGCCGCGGTCGTTGTGCAGGATGGGCAGCACGATCGGCGTTTCGGAAAAGCCGTTGACGATCTTGCCGATCAGGTAGGCGCCCTTGTTGCGGTAGAAGAGCGACGACAGCACCTGGATCTGGAAGTTCGCGCGCAGCCGCACCTGGCCGGTGATCTCGCGCAGCGCACCCATCACCTGGTCGATGTCGCGGCCCAGGTCCTCGAACTCGCACTTCAGCTGGAAGTTGGTGACGATGCGCAGCAGGGTCTCGCGCAATGAATCCCGCGTGGGGTAGTAGGCGCGGTAGGTGGGCAGCGAGGCCGGCTCGTCGTTCTCGATGTACTCGGTGCTGACCGCGGGCCGCACGAACAGGAAGTCGTTGCGGAAATAGCGGTGGTGCAGGATCTTGGTGGTGACCGAGTTGAAGAAGGTCTCGGCCAGCTCCGGCTGCTGGTGGTTGATGAGCAGGCCGATGTAGTGCAGCTTCACCTGCTGCCAGGTGTCGTCCGACAGCGTGGCCACGTCGAACTCGGTCTGCAGGCGCTCCACCGCTTCGTCGACGCGGGTGTCGTAGAACTCGATGCGTTCCCGCTGCGCCCGCTGCTGGCCGTGCCAATCGGCCGCTTCGAAGCGCTGCTTGGCGGCCCGGTTGGTCTCGCTGAAGAGCTGGTAGTGGCGGTCGAACCCTTCGAGCATGGCCTGCGCCACGTCATAGGCACGCGGGTCGGACAGCTTGTTGGGGAACATGGCCGCTCTTTTCAGGCGTTGGGCGACAGCTGCGACTGCCGCTGCCGCCAGCGCTGCTTCAGCTGCGCCAGCGCGGTGTCGTAGGCCAGGCCCACGTCCTCGAAGCACTTCGCGGTGATCTGCAGGTCTTCCAGCAGGCCGTTGTGCAGGCCGTAGACCCAGCCGTGCACCACCACCTCCTGGCCGCGCTGCCAGGCGTCGTTCACCACCGTCGTGCGGCAGACGTTGCGCGCCTGCTCCAGCACGTTCAGCTCCACCAGCGCGTTCACGCGCAGGCTTTCCGGCAGGCCGGCCAGGAAGCCTTCGTGCAGGTCGCGCACGTCCTGCACGTGGCGCAGCCAGTTGTCCACCAGGCCGGCGCGCTGGTTCTCCATCGCGGCGCGCACGCCGCCGCAGTTGGAATGGCCGACGACGATGATGTGGCTGACCTTCAGCGCATCGACCGCGTACTGGATGACCGACAGCGCATTGAGGTCCGAATGCACCAGCAGGTTGGCGACGTTGCGGTGCACGAAGAGCTCGCCGGGCAAGAGGCCCACCAGCTCGTTGGCCGGCACGCGGCTGTCGGCGCAGCCGATCCACAGGTACTGCGGCGACTGCTGCTGCAACAGGCGGCTGAAGAAGCCCGGTTCACGCGTCTCGGTCGCTTCGGCCCATTGGCGGTTCTTCTCGAAAAGTTCCTGCAGGTCGATGGTGGTCGTCATTCAGCGCCTACTTCCTCACATTGCTGCACTGCACACAGTTTACGCAGGGGCCGCTACGCAGCGGCCAGAATCACGGTCGGCAGCGGCTGCGGCGCCTCGCCGGCATGCGAGCGCTGGACGGCGACCTGCCCGGCGCGCGAAGCGACCGCCTCGACGAAGCTGCCATCGCCCGCGAAATGCAGCATCACGCCGTCCGGCGCGCCATAGGCGGGCAGCCCAGGCACCTGGCGCAGCAGGGGCTGGCGCCAAGGTTCGCTGTCCAGGTGCGGGCAGAAGGTGCCGGGCAGCCAGCCCAGGCCTGGGCGCACGCCGCCGCCGGGAATGCTGTCGGTGATGTAGTGCTGGAACCAGCAGTTCGCGCCGGCGCTGATGCCGGCGAAGACGGTGCCGCCTTCCCAGGCTTCACGCAGCGCGGCGTCGAAGCCGAACTCGCGCCACACGGCGATCATCGCCACCGTGTTGCCGCCGCCCACGTAGACGAGGTCCGCCTCGCGCACCGCCTGCGCGTAGTCGCGCTTCATGTCGTAGGGGAAGAAGGGCAGCGTCGAGGGCTCGCAGCCGAATTCCAGGAAGAGCTTCAGGAAACGCAGCTGCGCGCGCTCGCCGTCACCGCCGGCGGTGCCGAGGTACAGCACCTTCGGGTGATCGCGACGCGGCTTCAGCAGCGACAGGAGGTAGCGCTCCTGCAGGCCGCGGAAGTCCTCCATCAGGAAGCCGCCACCGCCGATGGCGACGATCGATGACTCAGCCATGCGGTGCCCTCCTGTAGCTGGCGTACTGCACGATGTCGAGCACCTCGCCCGCCTTCAGCATCGACTGCGGCATTCGGCCCTCGAGCACATAGCCGGCCTTCTCGGCCACGCGCTGCGACGCCAGGTTGCGCGCAAAGATCGGGGCGAACAGGCGGGTCAGCATCGGCCGTTCGGCCCAGACCCAGGCGGTGGCTGCGCGCACGGCGTCGGCCACGATGCCGCGGCCCCAGTGCGCGCGCCCGATCCAGTAGCCCAGCATGGCGTTGCAGGCCAGCATGCCCTGCTGCGGGTTGATGCCCAGGCATCCGATCACTTCGCCGCCAACCTCGATACCGAAGGTGTGGCCGAACTCGCGGTGCCCGTTCGCGCACCAGGCCTCAGCGTCGCTCAGCGTGTAGGGGTGCGGAAAGCCTTCGAACAGGTTGTGCACGACGGCCGCATCGTTGGCATGGCGAGCGATGGATGGCGCGTCCGACGGCCGCAGGGGCCGCAGCACGCAGCGGTCCGCCACGAGCGTCGGCACGTCGTGCACGGCAGCGGTCACATCGTCTCCGCGAACAGCTCGCGCCCGATCAGCATGCGGCGGATCTCGCTGGTGCCGGCGCCGATCTCGTACAGCTTGGCGTCGCGCCACAGGCGGCCCAGCGGGTACTCGTTGATGTAGCCATTGCCGCCGAAGACCTGGATGCCCTCGCCGGCCATCCAGGTGGCCTTCTCGGCACACCACAGGATGACGCTGGCGCAGTCTTTGCGCACCTGGCGCACGTGCTCGGCGCCCAGCTTGTCGAGGTTCTTGCCCACCGTGTAGCAGAAGGCGCGCGC
>CBIHPZ010000604.1:0-3162 GCA_966211865.1 uncultured Aquabacterium sp. | reverse complement strand
CGCGACCAAGGCTTCTGCCGCACCGACCAGTCCCACTACTGCTACGAATGGAAGCTGATTGCTGACCCGCGGCAGCGCCTGGTGGCGCGGGGTGACGAAGACGGCGTCGAATACACCTTCCGGGCCTTGGACGCGCGCGGCCGCCATGGCCGGCCGGTGCGCATTCATCCGGTGATTGAGGACGCCGAACACCCTGGCCTGTTGTTCTGGGGCTATGCCTGGGACATCCGGGACATTGCACTGGCGGCCGACGGGCAGTCGCTGCTCGCCAGCTTCACGCACACGCTGGTGGACGGCAGCAACGTCGAAACACCGCGCGGCCAGCAGCGCATTCCCGCCGTGCTGTTCTCCGGCCACCCCACGCAGCCCGACATGACTGTGCGGCCCACGGCCTTTGCGCCCTCTGGCTTCACCGCGCTGCGTGCCACTGCGCGCAAGGCCTATGCGCCCCGGGATGTGGAAGACGCCTTGGCCAGCGATGACCCGAAAGGCCGCACCAGCGTCCTGCTGCAATGCGACGGGATCGCGCCACCCGGCAGTTCGGTGTGCGACCAGATCGCCACGGGCGACAACACCTGGCTGGAATGGGCCGTCAGGCTGGCCGAGTACACCGACGCCAGCGCGTCCCTTGGCGTGTGTGACTCGATCGCCCGCGCAGCCCGCCGTGCACCCGCCACGGTGCTGCGGCTGCAAGGGCGCACGCCGCGGATGAGCCGCGAATGCATCTGCCTGCCCTTCGTCTCCAGCGAGATTCCAGCGGCGGATCAGTACCGCGAATTGCGGCAGTCCTACCGCGCCATCGCCTCGGTGCGCGAACCGGCGCTGGCGGTGCCGCGGGCCAGTTGCCTGGCCTACATCGAGCCGGTGATGAACAAGCTGCAGAGGGATCTGGCCCGTGCTCGCCCGCATTGACCGGCTTCCCACCCGACGCAGCACAACCCCGCACGCATGACGCCCTTCGCCCTGCTCGCTGCCGCCGCCGCGGCCAGCGCTGCCCCCGTTGCGGTCGATGGGGAGATCGCCTCCCTGCGCGGCCACCGCCACACCGCCTACAACCTGGGCGAACCGGTGCGACCGCATGCGCACTGCCGCAGCGCAGGCGCCGGCGAGTTGTATGAGCAGGGGCGTCCGGTCGCCGGCTGGGAGGTGGGCCGGTACAACTGCGATGGCCGGGTCGTGGTGACGCTGGAACGCGAGGACGAACCTCAGTTTGGCAAGCCCCGCATGCGCATCGTGGATGTGCTGACCGTTCCGGGCGCCAGCTTCCGCCGTATCGCCGGCAAGCGCCACCTCAGCTGGACCGTGGACGACGGCATCTGCGGACGGGGCGAGCAAGCGTCGTCCAGCCTGGTGGTCACCATGCGCTGGAACGCGCGCGATGAGGCGACGGCCGGTGACGGCGTGGTGCGGGCCTGGCGCTTCAACCCGCAGCGTGAACGCATCGAACCCGCGTCCACCCATGGCATCGCCTGCATGAACCCCGTGCCGTGATCGCCGCGGCCATCAGCTGACGCAGCCCGCCTCCACCGCCCCGCCCGCCTTCACCACCACCGGCTCCGGAATGCGGTAGCCATAGCGCACCGCCGTCACCTCCGCCAGGATGCTCACCGCGATCTCCGGCGGCGTGCGGGCGCCGTTCTTCAGGCCCACGGGGCCGTGCAGCCGCGCCAATTGCTCGGCCGTCATGCCGAAGTGCTCGGCCAGGCGTTCCTTGCGCTTGGCCTGGTTCACGCGCGAGCCGATGGCGCCGACGTAGAAGGCGGGGCTGGCCAGCGCCTCCATCAGCGCCAGGTCGTCCAGCTTGGGGTCGTGCGTCAGCGCGATGACCGCGGTGTGGCCGTCGGGCTTCAGCGCGCTGATGGTGTCGTCGGGCATGGTGCGCAGCAGCGTGGCGCCGGGCACTTCGAAGCCCTCGGCGTATTCCTCGCGCGGGTCGTTGACGATCACCTGGTAGCCCAGCGCCGTGCCCATCTGCGCCAGGTACTGCGTCATCTGGCCGGCGCCGATCAGGATCAGGCGCCAGTGCGGGCCGTGGTGGGTGGTGAGGGTGGTGTCCGTCAGCTCGAGCTCGTCGGTGTCGGTGGCCGGCTGCAGCGCCACGTTGCCGCTGGCGATGTCCAGCACGCGGCGCACGCGTTCACCGGCGGCCAGGCGCTGCAGCAGCTCGTCCACCCGCGTGCGTGGCAGCACCGGTTCCAGCACCAGCTCGATCAGTCCGCCGCAGGGCAGGCCGAAGCGGTGGGCGGCGTCGGCATCGATGCCGTAGCGCACCACCTTCGGCACGCCCGAGGCCAGCACGCCTTCGCGGGCCTTGTCGACCAGGTCGTCCTCGATGCAGCCGCCGGAGACCGAGCCGGCCACCAGCCCGTCGTCGCGGATGGCCACCGCCGAGCCCGGCGGCCGCGGCGCCGAGCCCCAGGTGCGGGTGATGGTGCCCAGCACCACGCGGTGTCCCGCGGCGGTCCACTGCGCCACCTGGCGCCAGATGTTGAGGTCGATGTTGTCCATCGCGTTGCAGCCCCGGGTTGAACGGACCAGGCGCCAGCGTGCCGCTTGCAAGCGCCGTCGGCGAGCCGGTTGAAACCCTGATTCTGGGATGGGTGTCATGCCCCTGCCGCGCCGGGGGCCGGGCCGCACGGGGCAGCGCGGCAAGGGTGGCGCTGTTCCGTCGCGCTTCAGGGTTTACCCATTGGTGCGCCGCTCCGGCCGCGGTCCTAGGATCGTCCGCATCGGAGCGCTCGAAGGTGGCTGCTCGGCCGGCGCGCTTCGTTCACTTCAGAGGAGACACGATGGGCACGACGATCACGCTGACGGTCAACGGCAAGTCCGTGACCCGGGAAGTGCAGCCGCAGACGCTGCTGGTCGAATTCATCCGCGAGGACCTGCGCCTCACCGGCACGCACGTGGGCTGCGACACCTCGCAGTGCGGCGCCTGCACGGTGCACGTGAATGGCCGCGCGGTGAAGAGCTGCGCGATGCTGGCCACCCAGGCCCATGGCGCTGAAGTGACGACCATCGAAGGCCTGGCCGCCGCCGACGGCACGCTGCACCCGATGCAGGCCGCCTTCCGCGCCTGCCACGGCCTGCAGTGCGGCTTCTGCACACCGGGCATGGTGATGAGCGCGGTGGACCTGGTGCAGCACCACGGCTGCCACAGTGAAG
>CBIHPZ010000603.1:0-3167 GCA_966211865.1 uncultured Aquabacterium sp. | reverse complement strand
GCCGAGCGCGGGGATCTGGAGGCGGGCAAGGCGATCGATGGCCAGCTGTCCACCCGCTGGTCCAGCGCCTTCAATGACGACCAGTGGCTGCGCCTGGACTTCGGCACCCGCGTGAAGCTGGATCGGGTGGTCATTTACTGGGAAGCCGCGTACGCCCGCGCCTATGAGCTGCAGGCCTCCGACGACGGCGTGGCCTGGACCACGCTGCGCCGCGTGCAGGACAGCCGCGGTGGCACCGAGGAACTGACGGGCCTGGGCGGCAGCGGACGCTACCTTCGCGTGAAAGGCATCCAGCGCGCCACGCAATATGGCTACTCGATCTTCGAGCTCCAGGCCTTCGAATCGACCGGCACGACGGCACCGCCACCGCCACCGCCACCACCCGTGCCGGCGCCACCCCCGGCGCCCACGCCGGCTCCCGCTCCTTCGCCCACGCCCGCGCCGGCCCCCTCCCCCACACCCGCGCCGCCGCCCACCAGTGGCCCCGCGGTGCTGAAGCCGGTGGCCGCCACCGCGTCCGGCAGCGAACGCGCCGAACTGGGCCCGCGCTTCGCGATGGACGGCGACATGGCCACCCGCTGGTCCAGCGCCTTCAGCGACCAGCAGTGGATCCAGTTCGACCTGGGCACGCGCCAGGCCATCGGCGCGGTGCGTCTGCACTGGGAGAACGCACACGCCAAGGCCTACAAGCTGCAGGTGTCGGACGACGGCACGACCTGGACCACCATCCTCGACATCAACGACAGCCAGGGCGGCGTGGAGGAGTGGTGGTACCTCGGCGCGCAGGGCCGCTACCTGCGCGTGCAAGGCGTGCAGCGTTCCAGCGCCTACGGCTATTCGCTCTACGAGGTCACCATCCTCGGCCCGCAGCCGGTGGTGGCGCGCGCACCTTCGCCGCCGTATGCCGAGCCAGCTGCCAACGCGCAGCCACAGCCGCTGCTGCGTGATCCACAGCCGCTGATCGAGACGCTGCAGCGCACCGAGCCCGACGGCACGCTGGTCACCTTCATGGGCGCGCGTTCGCACGAACGCCATGCGCGCGAACGCGGCGAGGGCTGGTTCGAGGCCGACAAGGGCCCGGGCCGCTACCTCAGCTTTCCGGCGAAGTATTTCCAGAACCGCACCTTCGGCCTGGAGATCCGCGACACCATCGCCGCCGGCGGCAAGACCATCGAGTTCTGGCTGCACAACGACGACCACGACCACGACGGCACCAGCTTCAGCCTGTTCCGCAATGCGCTGGACCCGGGCGTGATGGACTACGGCTGGGCGCTGAACGGCGGCTTCACCCACGGCGCGCCTTCGTCGTCGTTCTGCCCCAAGGGCCAGCGCATTTGCAAGCTGGTGGTCAACAGCAACTGGTCCACCAACCCGCATTCACCACTGAAGGTGGGGGACCGCATCGAGCTGGCGCCCGCGCCCTTCCTGCTCCGGCCCACGGCCGATGGCGGCGGGGCGCGCTACTACTCCATCGAGGCGCTGTACGTGGTGGGCCAGGGCATCCGCCCGTGGTATGGCGTGCAGCCGCGGCTGGACTCGTCGCCGCTGCCCGACCACACGCTGTCCGGGGGCCTGGGCTCGGTCTCGTACAACTACTCGGACGAAGCCTTCCGGATGTTCCAGCAGATGTTCAACAACATCGGCATCCGCAATGCGCAGCGCTTCGTCGAAGGGCGGCGCCTGCTGCACACTTCGTTCGTTAGCGGCCTGCACTCGGAACACACCGACGAGAACGGCACGGTCGCGCAGGCGGTGGGCAAGGCCGGCCCGGCCTACAACCAGGCGCGCTGCGTGGAATGCCACGTGAACAACGGCCGCAGCCCCGCGCTGGCCATTGGCCAACGGCCGGATGCGATGTCGGTGCTGACCGGCGCGCTGAATGCACAGGGCCAGCGGGTGCCCGACCCCGTGTACGGCGGCAACGTGCAGCTCAACGGCAGCCTGGACGCCACGCGCCGCCGCATCACGCTGGCGCGCTTCGACACCGAGCTGCGCACGTTGCCCGACGGCCAGCGCGTGGAGCTGCAGAAGCCGGTGCTGGACTTCAGCGGCGGCGGCGCGATCCCGCAGACCTTCTCGCTGCGCTCGGCGCTGCCGCTGATCGGTGCCGGCCTGCTGGAAGCGGTGCCGGACGAGGCCATCCTCTCGCGCGCCGATCCCGACGACCTGAACGGCGACGGCATCCGCGGCATGCCCAACGTGGTGTTCGATGCCGACGGCGTCGCGCGCATCGGCCGCTTCGGCTGGAAGGCCTCGAAGGCCAGCCTGCGCCACCAGGTGGCGGCGGCGCTGCTGCGCGACATGGGCGTCACCAGCCCGCCCTTCCCCCGCAAGTCCTGCCAGTACACCGAAGCCGACTGCCGCACGCCCGAGCCGGGCAGCGCACCGGGCATCAGCGAAGCGGACCTGGGCAAGCTGACGCAGTACCTGTCGCTGCTGGCGGTGCCGGCGCAGCGCAGCCTGCGCAGCGGCTTCCCGGCCGGCGCGGTGGTGCTGAAGGAGCATGACGTGGCGCCCGACCAGATCGCGCGCGGCCGCGAGCTGTTCGCCTCGGTCAACTGCGCGGGCTGCCATGCGCCGGAACTGCGCACCGGCGGCAACTCGCCCTTCGCCGAGCTGCGCAACCAGACCATCCGGCCCTACACCGACCTGCTGCTGCACGACATGGGCCCCAAGCTGGCCGATACGCTGGGCGAAGGCCGCGCCACCGGCCGCCACTGGCGCACGCCGGCGCTGTGGGGCATCGGGCTGACGGGCGCCGTGCAAGGTGGCGAGGACAAAACACGTTATCTGCACGACGGACGCGCCCGCACGCTGCTGGAGGCCATCCTCTGGCACGGCGGCGAGGCCGACCGCAGCCGGGCCGCGTTCGAGGCGCTGCCGGCCAAGGACCGCGAGGCGCTGGTGGCGTTCCTGAAGTCGCTGTGACCGTGGCGGCGCCCTGGGCGCTGGCTCGTCGCCTGGGACGCTCGAGCGACCGCCCGGCGCCCTGGCCCGCCGGCGCCGCAGAGGGCGGCGCACACGGTCCGCCGCGTGGCGGCTTCAGGCCGCCGCGGCCAGCATGGCGCGGGCCGCGCGCTGCATGGCGCCGGCGATCAGGTCCATGTCTTCGGCCGTGACCTGCAGCAGCCCGAAGCGGAAGGCATAGCCCCAGCTGGACCGGCCGG
>CBIHPZ010000602.1:0-3167 GCA_966211865.1 uncultured Aquabacterium sp. | reverse complement strand
GCAGGCCCAGGTCGGTGCCGCAGTGCGGCTCGGTCAGGCACATGGTGCCGGTCCATTCGCCGCTGGTGAGCTTGGGCAGGTAGGTCTTCTGCTGCTCGGGCGTGCCGTAGGCGTGCAGGGCCTCGTATGCGCCGTGCGACAGGCCGGGGTACATGGTCCAGGCCTGGTTGGCCGAGTTCAGCATCTCGTAGAAGCACTGGTTCACCAGCACCGGCAGGCCCTGGCCGCCGAACTCGGGGTCGACCGACAGCGCCGGCCAGCCGCCTTCCACGTACTTGGCGTAGGCGTCCTTGAAACCCTTGGGTGTCTTCACCTCGTGCGTGGCCTTGTCCAGCGTGCAGCCTTCGGCATCGCCGGGCAGGTTCAGCGGCGCCAGCACCTCGGACGCGAACTTGCCGCCTTCTTCCAGCACGGCGTTGATGGTGTCGGCGTCGATGTCGGCGTGGCGCGGCAGGAGCTTCAGCTCATCGACGGCGCCGAGCACTTCGTGCATCAGGAACTGCATGTCACGAAGCGGCGGGGTGTACTGAGGCATGGGACTGCTCCTGTGGTCTGGGGAAAGAAAAAGCGGTGGGTGTGGGTTCAGCGGGCCGTCGCGCGCGCGGCCTTCTTCGGCTCGGGCGGGGCGACCATGTAAAGGGCGACGATGCGGTCGAAGCCATTGCGTGCCCGGTCCACCGCGCCGGGCAGGCGCAGGAAGCGGGCGTCGTGGTGCAGCGCCAGGATCAGGCCGTGGATCTCGAACAGCATCTGCAGCGAATCGGTGTCGGGCTTCAGGTGCCCTTCGTCGATCGAGAGGCGGATGGCGCGCTCCAGCGCCGCCTGCCAGGCCCGGACCATCGACGCCAGCGCGTCGCGCACGGGGCCGGGCCGGTCGTCGAACTCCACCGCGCCGCTGATGTAGATGCAGCCCGAGTCCAGCTCGATGGAGACGCGGCGGATCCAGTTCTCGAACAGCGCGCGCAGGCGGGGCAGGCCACGCGCCTCGCGCACGGCGGGAAAGAAGACCTCGTCCTCGAAGCGGGCGTGGTATTCACGGATCACCGCGATCTGCAGTTCCTCGCGCGAGCCGAAGTGGGCGAAGACGCCCGACTTGCTCATCTGCGTCACCTCGGCCAGCGCGCCGATCGACAGGCCTTCCAGCCCCATGTGCGACGCCAGGCCCAGGGCGGCCTCGAGGATCGCAGCCCGGGTCTGCTGGCCCTTTTGCAGCGAGCGCGCGGCGGCACCGGCGGTAGAGCGTTTGCGCGGGCTGGGCAGGGGCGTCACGGTCACGGCGGCGAGTCCTGGCACGAGGGGTGGGGCGGCTGCGGGGCTGGCCGGTGCACTGGCCAGAAAGAAACGAACGATCGTGCTATTTTGCAGACTTCTCCCGCGCCGTGTCGGGCATCGCTCACGCTTTTTCTAGGGCCGTGCTTCTAGACGGCGCAGCAATGTGCCCGCCCGATGTGATCGCGCGCTGCCCGTGCGGCCAAGTGTTTGTCGCCAACGCGGGGACACGAAGATGCATTACCCTTCGGCATTCATGCAGCCGGGGGTGAACACCTTTGGACGTCTTGCAGCTCGATGTGTCCGGTCGCCCGCAGGCGTGGATCACGCCTCGGGAAGCGGCGTTGCTTTACGCCTGCGATGGCGTGGCCTGGACCCTGGGACGCGCCTGCCAGGTGCTGCGCGGTGGCATCCAGCGCGCCACCGGCCTGCAGTCGCGCATCGAGGTGCATTCCATCGTCGCGGTGCGCGGCGCCATCCCGAGCCGCGCCTGGCGCCAGGCGCCGGCCATCACCAACAGCAAGCTGTTCGCACGTGACCGCCACGTGTGCGCCTATTGCGGCGGCTGCTTCGGCTTCGACACGCTGACGCGCGAGCACATCGTGCCGGTGTCACGCGGCGGGCGCGACACCTGGATGAACTGCATCACCGCCTGCCGGGCCTGCAACGGCCGCAAGGGCAACCGCATGCCCGAAGAGGCGCGCATGACCCTGCTGTACCTGCCCTACGTGCCGAGCCTGCACGAGGACATGATCCTGCGCGGCCGCCGCATCCTGAGCGACCAGATGGAATTCCTGCTGGCCAGCGTGCCGCGGTCGAGCCGCTTGCACGCTTGACGCCCGACCTCATCGAACCAAGGCCAGGGCGCCGGCAACCGGCCGCTTGAAGCAGTCGCTCTCGACGGCACAGGCGGCGGGCCAGGCGATGTGCTGCGCGCTGGCGCTGCCTGCGACCGCCCCCCGAACTCGCACCTTGAGCGCTGCGTGGCGCTCCGGGTGCGAGCCCTGCGCCTCAGTGCACGCGTTCCTTCAGCAGCTGCATCAGGTACTGGCCATAGCCGTTCTTCAGCATCGGCTGGGCTTGGGCGGCCAGTTCGTCGGGCGTGATCCAGCCGGCGCGGAAGGCGATCTCTTCGGGGCAGGCGATCTTCAGGCCCTGGCGCTTTTCCAAGGTGGCGATGAACTGGCCCGCTTCCAGCAGGCTGTCGTGCGTGCCGGTGTCCAGCCAGGCGTAGCCGCGGCCCATGATCTCGACGTCCAGCTGGCCCTGCTGCAGGTAGTGCGCATTGACGGTGGTGATCTCCAGCTCGCCGCGCGCTGACGGCTTGATGCTGGCCGCGATGTCGCACACCTGCTCGTCGTAGAAGTACAGGCCCGTGACGGCGTAGTTGCTCTTGGGCTGCTTGGGCTTTTCCTCGATGCTGAGGGCGCGCCGGCGGTCGTCGAACTCCACCACGCCGTAGCGCTCCGGGTCATTCACGTGATAGGCGAAGACGGTGGCGCCCGGCTTGTCGGCCGCGGCGCTCTGCAGCAGCGGCTGGAAGTCGTGGCCGTAGAAGATGTTGTCGCCCAGCACCAGCGCGCTGGGCGCGCCGCCGATGAACTGGCGGCCGAGGATGAAGGCCTGGGCCAGCCCATCCGGGCTGGGCTGCACGCAGTAGCTCAGGTTGAGGCCAAAGCGCTTGCCGTCGCCCAGCAGGGCCTCGAAGCGCGGCGTGTCCTGCGGCGTGCTGATGACCAGGATGTCGCGCATGCCGGCCAGCATCAGCGTCGACAGCGGGTAGTAGATCATCGGCTTGTCGTACACCGGCAGCAGCTGCTTGCTGACGGCCAAAGTGGCCGGATGCAGCCGGGTGCCGGCGCCGCCGGCGAGGATGATGCCCTTGCGATTCTTCATGC
>CBIHPZ010000601.1:0-3176 GCA_966211865.1 uncultured Aquabacterium sp. | reverse complement strand
TGGTGCCCAAGCTGCAGTCGCCCACGCCGATGCGCCAGCCCCGGCTGCCGCTGCATGAGCACTGCCTGTTCAAGAACGGCATCCACCTGGGCGAGCTCTGGTACCTGACCGAACTCGCCACCTGGCTGCGCACCCACCGGCGCAGCCGCTTCCTGCTGACCGCGCCGCCGCTGCGCCTGCCGGGCGCGGTCGGTTCGCCCGCCACGCCGATCGCCACGGTGTGAGAACGACATTCCCACGGAGACATCGATGATCAAGGTCTTGCTTGCTGCCGCGCTGTGCGCGGCGACTTCGCTCGTGCACGCGGCCTGGCCGGAGCGGCCGGTGAAGCTGGTCGTGCCCTATGCCGCCGGCGGCGCGGCCGATGCGCTGGCGCGCGTGGTGGCCACCGAACTCGGCAGCCGGCTGAAGCAGCAGGTGATCATCGAGAACAAGGCCGGCGCGGGCGGCACCATCGGCGCGCAGGCCGTGGCCCAGGCGCCGGCCGACGGCTACACCTTCCTCTACGACGCGACCTCGTTCGCCGTCAACCCAAGCCTCTTCCCCAAGCTCTCCTTCAGCTATGCGCGCGACTTCGCGCCGGTGGGGCTGGTGGCGCGCATCCCCACGCTGCTGGTGGTGCCGAGCACATCGCCCGTTAGCTCGGTGGCCGAGCTGGTGCAGCGCGCGCGGGCCAAGCCCGGCCACACCACCTATGCGTCGGCCGGCAACGGCGGTGCGGCGCATTTGAGCGGTGAGCTGTTCGCGCTGGGCCTGAAGCTGGAACTGGTGCACGTGCCGTACAAGGGCGGCGCGCCGGCCCTGTCCGACCTGGCGGGCGGCCAGGTGGACATGATGTTCAGCGCCATCACCGCCTCGGGCCCGCTGGTCAAGGCCGGCAAGCTGCGCGCCATCGCCACCGCCTTCGACCGCCGCCTCGAATCCATGCCGCAGCTGCCCACGGTGGCCGAGAGCGGCCTGGCCGGTTTCAGCGCCTACGAATGGAACGGCGTGTGGGCACCGGCGGCCACGCCGCCGGACATCGTGAAGCGCCTGGAGGCCGAGTTGCGTGACGCGCTGGCCAGCCCCGCCGTTCGCCAACGCCTGGGCGAACTGGGCGCCCTGCCGGCGACGGGCGGTGCCCGCGAGCTGGGCGAGTTCGTGCAGGCCGAAACCGCCAAATGGGCCGGCGTGATCAAGGCCTCGAACATCAAGGCCGACTGAGCGCGTGACCAGGAGACAAGCAATGAAGACCCGAAATTTCTCCACGCCGGCGGCCGCGCTGGCGCTGTGTTTCGCCGCGACCGCGGCCACCGCGCAGCCGGGCGGCTACCCGCAGCAGCCAGTCAAGCTGGTGGTGGGCTTCGCGGCCGGCGGGCCGTCCGACCTGGTGGCGCGCGCCTTTGCGGACCATGCGGGGAAGGCCTGGTCGCAGACCGTGATCGTCGAGAACAAGCCGGGCGCCAATGCGGTGCTGGCCACGGAAGCGGTGGCCACGGCCAAGCCAGACGGCCTCACGCTGCTGGCCGCCGCGACCAACCACACGATGATCCCGGCGCTGTATGGCGGCCGCATCAAGTTCGACGCCGCGAAGTCCTTCGTGCCCGTGTGCACGCTGGCGGCCAGCGCCACGGTGCTGGTGGTGGGCCCGTCGATGCCGGTGAAGACGGTGGGCGAGTTCCTGGGCCGGGTGAAGGCGGCGCCGGGCACGGCGACCTATGCCACGCCGGGGCAGGGCAGCTCGCCGCACCTGGCGACCGAGCAGTTCGCGCGGCTGGCCGGCGTGTCCATGGTGCACGTGCCCTACAAGGGCGCCGCACCGGCGGTCACGGACCTGATGGGCGGGCAGGTGAACCTGTCCTTCGCGACGGTCGGCTCGGTGCTGCCGCACATCAAGAGCGGCAAGCTGACGGCGCTGGCCGTCGCGTCGCGCGAGCGTTCGGGCCTGCTGCCGCAGGTGCCCACGTTCGAGGAGGCGGGCGTCAAGGGCTTCGTCGTCGACACCTGGTACGGCCTGCTCGCCCCGGCCGGCACGCCCGCCGAGGCGCTGCGCACGCTGACGCGCGAGGCGCAGGAGTTCGGCCGCTCGGCCGCGGTGCGTGAACGCCTGGCCGGTGCCGGGCTCGAGCCGCAATCGCAATGCGGCGACGGCTTCGCGGCACAGATCACGCGCGAGATCGACGCTAACGCCAAATTGGCGCGTGAGTTGAACCTGAAGGCGGAGTGAGACTTCCCATGACGAACACCCTGCACCCCGTGCGTTCCCTGCGCCTGACGCGGCGCTGGCTGGCCGCCGCCCTGCTGGCCCTGCCGCTGGCGCTTAACGCCCAGGGCACGGCGCCTGGCCGCAGCGTCAAGCTGGTCGTGCCCTTCCCGCCGGGCGGCAACGTCGACCTCAGCGCCCGCATCCTGGCACCCGAGCTCGCCAAGGAGCTGGGCGTGGCGGTGGTGGTCGAGAACAAGGCCGGTGCCGGCGGCACGCTGGGGCTGGACGCGGTCGCCAAGTCGGCCCCGGACGGCACGACCATCGGCATCGCCTCGCCGGTCAATCACCTGGCCGCGCCGTCGCTGTACCCCAAGCTGCCGTATGACTCGGTCAAGGACTTCTCGCCCGTGGGCCTGATCGCCAGCGTGCCGATGGTGCTGGTGGTCGGCCCGTCGTCGCCGGTGAAGACGGTGCCCGAACTGCTGGCGCTGGCGCGCAGCCGGCAGGGCACGATGACCATGGCCTCGGCCGGCGGCGGCAGCGGCAACCACATCGTCGGCGAACTGCTGCAGGACGCTGCCGGCATCCGCTTCGTGCACGTGCCGTACAAGGGCAGCGCGCCGGCCAACACCGACGTCGCGGGCGGCCACGTCGACCTGCACATCGACCAGCTCTCGTCGGTGCTGCCGCTGGTGCAGGGCGGCAAGCTGCGGCCGCTGGCGGTGACCACCGCCAGGCGCTCGCCGCTGCTGCCCGAGGTGCCCACGCTGGCCGAGGCCGGCGTGCCGGGCTTCGATGCCTCGACCACGCTGGGGCTGGTGCTGCCCGGGCGCGCTGCGCCCGAACTGGTTGCCCGCTACAGCCAGGCACTGCAGAAGGTGCTGAAGCAGCCGGCCGTGCGCGAACAGTTCGCGCGGCTGGGCGCGGAAGTGCGCGAGAGCACGCCGGCCGAGTACGCCGGCTTCATCCGCAGCGAGATCGACCGCACCGC
>CBIHPZ010000600.1:0-3177 GCA_966211865.1 uncultured Aquabacterium sp. | reverse complement strand
GCCTGCTGCGCATCCAGGTTCCAGTCCAGCGCGCCCACCAGCGTCTTGGTCACGTACTGGATGATGGTGGAGCCGCCCGGCGAGCCGGTGCCCATGTGGAAGTCGCCGCGGCTGCCGTCGGCATTGCGCTTGAAGACCAGCGTGGGCGCCATCGAGCTGCGGGGCCGCTTGCCGGCCTGCACGCGGTTGGCGATGGGGGCGCCGGCGGCATCCGTGGGCGTGGCCGAGAAATCGGTCAGCTGGTTGTTCAGGATGAAGCCCTGCGTCATGTGGAAGGAGCCGAAGCCGCTTTCCACGGTCGTCGTCATCGTCACCACGTTGCCGGCCTTGTCGACGATGGTCATGTGCGTCGTGCCGTTCTCCGGTGACGGTGGGTGGATGCCCAGCGCCGGCGTGGCGAAGATGCCCGGCTGCGCCGTGCCCATGCTGGTCGAGAAGCTGATCAGGTCGGCGCGGCTGCGCAGGTAGTTCTTGTTCGTCATGGCTTCGTAGCTGCCGCCGGGCAGCGGCACGAAGTCCATGTCGGCCACGTACTTGTCGCGGTCGGCGTAGGCCAGGCGTTCGGCCTCGCTCACCAGGTGCACCGCCTGCACCTGCGGCTTGCCGCCTTCCCCATCCAGCGCCGTGGGCGGGTACAGGCCCAGGTTGAAGTTCTCCAGGATGCCCAGGGCCTGCGCCACCGCCAGGCCGCCGGACGACGGCGGCGGCATGCCGCAGACCCAGTAGCTGCGGTAGGTGGTGCACACCGCCTCGCGCTTCTTGGCCTGGTAGCCGGCCAGGTCGGCCAGCGTGGTCTTGCCGGGGGTGATGGGCGCGCCGGTGGCCACGTTGCTGGTGACGCCGATCTTGGCCACGATGCCCTGCGCGATGGCGCCGGTGTAGAACGCATCGGCGCCGTTGTTGGCCAGCGTGGTCAGCGTGGCCGCGTAATTCGGGATCTTGAGCACGCTGCCCAGCGGCTTCGGCGTGCTGCCGTTGAAGTAGGTGGCGGCGGCCTCGTCATCGGCGCGCAGGTTGGCGCCCGCGCCTTCGATGGCGGCGGCCAGGCGGCCGCTGATCGGGAAGCCATCGGTCGCCAGCTTGATGGCCGGCTGGAACAGGTCCTTCCAGGCCAGCTTGCCGTTTTCCTTGTGCGCCAGGTCCAGCATGCGCACCACGCCCGGCGTGCCAATGCTGCGGCCGCTGGCCCGCGCATTCGGCAGCGGCGTGGTCTGCGCGCTGGCGTCGTCGATGTAGCGCAGGTAGTTCTCGGTGGCGGCGGCGGGCGCGGTCTCGCGGCCGTCGTAGGCCACCACGGCCTTGGTGGCGGCGTTGTAGTGCAGCATGAAGGCGCCACCGCCCAGGCCGCTGGACTGCGGCTCCACCAGGCCCAGCACCATCTGCACCGCCACCGCGGCATCCACCGCGCTGCCGCCGGCCTTCAGCACGTCGCAGCCGGCCTTGCTGGCCAGCGGGTTCGCGGTGACCACCATGTAGCTCTTCGCATGCACCGCCTTCTTGCCGGTGCGGTAGCCCGAGGCCAGCTCCGGCGCCGCCGGGTCGCCCGGCAGGCCGGAGCCCACCGTGACCGTGCCGCTGTCGGTGATGACCTGGCAGGCGTTGTCGGCCACCACGTCGTCATCGTCATCGCTGCCACCGCAGCCCGCCACCATCACCAGCGGCAAGGACAACGCCGCACAGCCCCACCACAGCCTGGCACCCATCGCGATTCCCCTCGTTTTGATCAGCGTTGACTTATACGTCGCCCATCCGGCCAGGGTCCTTAAGCCTTCATGCCAGGCGGGTTGATGTGGTGCATCCGGCACGCGCATGGCAAGCGGATGACGCGCGGGTTGCAGGCGCGTCGCATGCCGGTGCCACCGTTGGGGACGTGCGTTCCCCGGCACACTGAACTCCTCCCACCCCTTATTCGGCAAGGCCCCTGATGCCCCGCTTCGGCTTCGACAACACCTACGCGCGCGAACTGCCCGGCAGCTACGTGGCCTGGAAACCCACGGCCGTGCCGCAACCGCAGCTGCTGTTCCGCAACCACGCGCTGGCCGATGAACTGGGCCTGCCGCCCGACGCCTTCAGCAGCCCCGACAGCGCCGCGCTCTTCGCCGGCAACCAGCTGCCCGACGATGCCGAGCCGATCGCACAGGCCTACGCGGGCCACCAGTTCGGCGGCTTCTCGCCGCAGCTGGGCGACGGCCGCGCGCTGCTGCTGGGCGAAGTGCTCGACAGCCACGGCCGGCGCCGCGACATCGCCTTCAAGGGTTCGGGCCGCACGCCCTTCTCGCGCGGGGGCGACGGCAAGGCGGCCGTGGGTCCGATGCTGCGCGAGGCACTGATCGGCGAGGCGATGCACGCGCTGGGCATCCCCACCACGCGCGCGCTGGCCGTGGCCGCCACCGGCGAGCCGGTGTACCGCGAGGGCGCGCTGCCCGGCGCGGTGCTGACCCGCGTGGCCGCCAGCCACCTGCGCGTGGGCACCTTCCAGTTCTTCGCCGCACGCGGCGACTACGAACGCCTGCGCCAGCTGGCCGACTACACCATCGCCCGCCACGACCCCGATCTGGCCGGCATGCCCGACCGCTACCTGGGCCTGCTGCGCGCGGTGGCGCAGCGCCAGGCGAAGCTGGTCGCGCAATGGATGAACGTCGGCTTCATCCACGGCGTGATGAACACCGACAACATGGCGCTGTCCGGCGAGACCATCGACTACGGCCCCTGCGCCTTCATGGAGGCCTACGACCCCGATGCCGTCTTCAGCAGCATCGACCACGGCGGCCGCTATGCCTACGCCAACCAGCCGCACGTCGCGCGCTGGAACCTGGCGCGCTTTGCCGAAACCCTGCTGCCGCTGATGGCCGACCCCGACGACGAAGCGGGCGTGCAGCGCGTGGTGGCCGAGGTCACCGCGGTGATCGACGCCTTCCCCGCCTGGCATGCCAGCGCGCTGCTGCAGGGTCAGCGCGAGAAGCTGGGCCTCATCCACGCCACGCCGGCCGACGACGATGCGGACACCACGCTGGTCGACGACTGGCTGACCCTGCTGCACACGCAGGCGGTGGACTTCACGCTGGCGTGGCGGCGCCTGGCCGCGGCCGCCGAAGGCCAGGCCGAGCCGCTGCGCGACCTCTTCGCCGACCGTGCCGCGCTGGACGCATGGCTGGCGCGCTGGCGCGAACGCTGTGC
>CBIHPZ010000599.1:0-3180 GCA_966211865.1 uncultured Aquabacterium sp. | reverse complement strand
TCTCGGCGCCGTGGGCCTCGCTACCCGTGGGCCGCGGGACGGTGGCTTTCCAGGCGGTCCAGGTACCAGGCCGGGAAGCCGTGGGCGCGTGCGGCGCCGATGAGCAGTTCGAGGTAGGCACCATCGGGCGGCTCCCGCCCCGGCGCGGGCGGGATGAAGCACAAGGCCGGCCGGAAGGCGCCGTCGGTGGTCTCCACCAGCACCGCCTCGGGCAGGAAGACGCCGACGCCGTCGGCCGCGTACAGGCGCTGCAGCTCGTCGTGCGTGGCCTGCACCAGGACGCCGCACACGGCATGCGCGGCGGAGCGAATCAGGCAGGCGTGCGGCGTGAACCGGATGTCGAAGCCGCCCAGGCGCGCGACGTCGATGCGCTCGGGCACGAGCCCGCCGCGCGCCATCACCTCGGGGCGGATGAAGCTGCCATATAAGAAGACGGGAATGCGGCGAGCGGGGCTCGAAGGGGTCGTGGTCATGGAGCAGCGAGGGTCAACGGGGTGAAAAGACGAATGCTGGGATCGGACGCCGCGGCGGACACGCCAAAGCATTGGCCTGAGCCGCCAGGCTGCGGCGCCCTGCCCTGCGCCGCCGCAGAATCCGCCGCCATGCAGCCCACCTCGCCGCCCACGTTGCAGCGCGCGTCACAGCCGGTCACGGCGGGCTGCCGCGTGCGCAGCAGCCGCCTCGAAGGCGGCACCCAGGTGCCGGCCCACGAGCATGCGGACGCGCAGCTGGTGTTCGCGCTGCAGGGCGTGATGCAGGTGCACACCGGCGACGCGCAATGGACCATCCCGCCGCAGCGCGCGCTGTGGATGCCGGCGGGGCGCCGGCATGCCATCCGCCTGCTGTCGCGCACGGAGATGCGCAGCGTCTATTTCGCCCCGGCCCTGCTCGGTGCCGCGTCGGGCTTCCGGCGGTCGGCGGACGTGCATGTCATCACGGCGTCGCCGCTGGTGCGTGAACTGGTGGCCGGCCTCTTTGTCCGGCAGCGCGCGGCGGCGATGCGCGCCCAGATGGCCAGCCTGCTGCTGCACGCGTTGGACGAATCGCCCTGCCTGCCGACGCAGCTGCCGCTGCCCACCAGCCCGCGCCTGCAGGCGGCGCTGGCCGGCCTGGCGGTGGACGCGTGCGGACGCCTGCCGCTGGGCGACGCGGCGTCGCGCGCGGCGATGTCGGAGCGCAGCTTCAGCCGCCACTTCAGCGCCGAGCTGGGCATGAGCTTCCGCGACTGGCGGCAGCGGGCACGGCTGATCGCGTCGCTGGACCTGCTGGCCTCGCCACGCGCCATCAAGGAGATCGCCGCCCTGCTGGGCTTTGGCGATGCCGCCGCCTACGTCTCGTCCTTCAAGGCGCTGATGGGCTGCACGCCGGGTGAATTCCGCCAGGGACCCGACCATGGGTGACCGCAACCGCCGGGTGTATGCGGTGGTGCGGCGCATTCCACGCGGCCGCGTCGCCAGCTACGGACACGGCGTCCGCACGCGCCACGCCAGCCCCAGCGCCAGCCCCAGCAGCAAAGCGGCCACGCCGAAGCTGATGCGCATGCCGGAGGCCACCGCCGCCGCGGGCGCGGTGGCGACGTCCGCCGCGCCGGAGGCCCAGGCGAACACCGCGCCCATCGCCGAGGCGCCGGCAATCAGCCCCAGCTGGCGCGACAGGTTCAGCAGGCCCGAGACAAGGCCGCGCCCATCGGCCGCGGCGCGCGCCATCACCGCGGTGTTGTTGGCGGCCTGGAACAGCGCATAGCCGGCGGTGACCAGGGCCAGCGGCACGACGTAGCCCACCGCACCCGCGACCCCACCCGCGCCCGCGGCGCCGCCCCACGGCGCCGGCAGCGCCAGCAGCAGGCAGCCGGTGGCCGAGACCGACAGGCCCGCCATCACCATGCGCGCCGCGCCGAAGCGGTCCACGGCGCGCCCGGCGGGCACGCCGCCAACGGCCGAAACCAGCGGCCCCACCGACATCGCCAGGCCCACCAGCGCCGCGGGCAGCCCCAGCGCGCGCGACAGGTAGAAGGGCCCGATCACCAGCGTGGCCATCAGCACGGTGGAGACCAGCGCGCTGGTGGCCAGGCCGCTGCGCAGCGGCGCGTCGCGCAGGGCCTGGGCGAACGGGCGCAGGCCGCGCGGGCGTCCTGCTTCGGCCCGCGCGGCCGGGCGGTCCTGCGCCACGTACCGCTGCACCAGCACCAGGCCCAGCAGCGCCAGCGGCAGCGGGACGACGAACAGCGCGCGCCAGCCCCAGCCCGCGACCAGCGCACCGCCCAGCGTGGGCCCCAGTGCGGTGCCGACCGCGGACACCGTGCCCAGCAGGCCCATCGCGCGGCCGGCATGGCTCTTCGGCACCGTCTCGTTCACCAGCGCCATCGCCAGCGCCGTCATCACGGCCGCGCCGGCCCCCTGCGCCGCGCGCGCCGCCACCAGCGCCGCCAGCGTGGGCGCCACGGCCGCCGCCAGCGAGGCCGCGGCAAAGAGCGCCAGGCCCACCAGCAACAGGCGGCGCCGGCCCAGCACGTCGCCCAGCCGGCCGGCCACGACCACCAGCGCCGCCAGCGCGATCAGGTAGGCCAGCACCACCCATTGCACTGCCTGGAACGGCGCGACAAAGGCCTGCGCCATGGCCGGCAGGCCGACGTTGGCGATGCTGATGCCCAGCGAGGACAGCAGGGCCGCCAGCGCAAGCCCGGCCAGCGCCGGGCGGGTGGCCGGCGCCAGGGCGGCCAGTGGCGTCGTGGCCGGTCGGGTGGCCGGCGCAACGGCGGCCGGTGGCGTCATGGCAGGTCGCGTGTCGGCCGACGGCGCGGCCGGTGGCGCGGCGCATCGATTGCGCGGTGCGAAGGTGGAGGCGGTCATCTGTGGGCTCCGGGACGAGAAATGGCTCAAAAGGGGGCGCGAAGGGGGAGGCAGGAGAGGAAGACCAAGGGGCGCGAGGCCGATGCCTGACAGCGTAGGCAGCGGCCCGCGGCGGCGGAAGGCGCGTGCGCTGCAAACCGTCATTGCGCCGCACGCCATGCCACCGCCACGTCATCGCCACGTCGCCGCCTTGCCACCGCCATGGCAGCGCCTGCCCAGGCCCAGCACCCCCCACCGGCCCCCACCGCCCAGGCGCATCCGCTTTGCTAAGGTCCGGCCATGTCGATGCCCGACCTGAACCTGCTCGTCACGCTGGATGTGCTGCTGGCGG
>CBIHPZ010000598.1:0-3182 GCA_966211865.1 uncultured Aquabacterium sp. | reverse complement strand
CTCGGCGACAGGGTGAACTTCGACCTGCCGCCGGAGTCATGTCACTGTTTCGACGCCGATGGCAGCGCACTGCCGCGGCTCACCACCGAGCTGGAGCGTGAATGAGCACTATCGATACCTGGGCGCTGCGGCGCGAAGGATTCGACCCTGCGCAGCAGGTGCTGGACGCCTCGCTGTTCGCGCTGGGCAACGGCTTCATCGGCCTGCGCGGCGTGATCGACGAAGGCCCGGTCGCGGGCGAGCACGACGGCTGTTACCTCAACGGCTTCTACGACACCGCCGCCATCCACCACCCGGAAACCGCCTACGGACTGGCGGGCACGAACCAGTTCATGCTCAGCGTGCCCAATGGCCGCCGCCTGGAGATCTGGCTGGAGGATGAACGGCTGGATTTGCGCCAGGGCAAGGTGCGTTCCTGGGAGCAGGTGATCGATTTCCGCGAAGGCGTGCTGCGCCGCTCGCTGGAATGGGAAGCGCCGTCCGGACGCGTCGTGCGCGTGCACAGCGAGCGCCTGGCCTGCCTGCAGCGGCAGACCGTGTGGGCGGCGCGCACGCGGGTGGAGCCGCTCAATTTCGACGGTACGGTGGGCATCGTGCTGTCGCTGGACGGCCACATCGCGCCGCTGGCGGCGGGCAACGACCCGCGCATCGGCAGCCACGTGAAGGAGCCGCCGCTGGTGCTGGACAGCTGGCACCACGGCGACACCGCGCTGCGCCAGCGCCACCACACGCGGCACAGCGGCCTGCACATGGTCAGCGCGCTGGCTTGGGCAGCCAGTGCGCCGGCCGGTGACGACGCCATCGTGCAGGCGCCCGAGCCGGCGCCGGACCCGTCGCTGCAGAACTGCCTGCGCCACCGCGTCAGCGTGGCGCTGGGGGCGGGGCAGGTGTTTGAACTGCAGCGCTTCGGCTGCTACCAGACCAGCGTGGACCTGGCCGAGGCCGACCTCGACGTGCTGGCCGACGACAGCATCGCCGCCGCGCGCGAGGCCGGCTTCGACGCGCTGCTGCGCGAGCAGGCGCAGTACCTGCACGAGTTCTGGGACCGCGCCGACCTGGTGGTGGAAGGCGACGACGCGCTGCAGCAGGGCCTGCGCTTCAACGCCTGGCACCTGCTGCAATCGGTGGGGCGCGACGGCCGCAGCAACATCCCCGCCAAGGGCCTGACCGGCGAGGGCTACGAAGGCCACACCTTCTGGGACACCGAGGTCTACGTGCTGCCCTTCTTCGCCGCCACGCGGCCCGAGATCGCACGCGCCCTGCTGGAATACCGCTACCGCCACCTGGGCGCGGCCCGCGCCCGCGCGCTGGACCTGGCGGTGGGGCGCGGCGCGGTGTACCCGTGGCGCACCATCGCCGGCGTGGAATGCTCGGCCTACTTCCTGGCCGGCACCGCGCAGGCGCACCTGAACGCCGACATCGCGCACGCGGTGCAGCTGTACTGGACGGCCACCGGCGACGATGCCTTCATGCTCTCGTACGGCGCCGAGCTGACGCTGGAGACCGCGCGCCTGTGGCCCGCCATCGGCCACCATGACCCGCGCCGCAACAACGCCTTCTGCATCCACGGCGTCACCGGCCCGGACGAATACACCGCGCTGGTCGACAACAACTGGTTCACCAACAAGATGGCGCAGCGCCACCTGCGCTTCGCGCTGCGGGTGCTGGACTGGCTCAAGGACGAGCATCCTGGGCGTTATGCCGAGCTGGTGACGGAACTGCAGATCGACGAGGCCGAGACCGCGGCCTGGCTGCGCGCGGCCGAGACCATGTGGCTGCCGGTGGACGAGCGCCTGGGCGTGCACCCGCAGGACGACACCTTCCTGCACAAGCAGCGCTGGGACTTCGAAGGCCCGTCGCGCTTCCAGCGCCCGCTGCTGCTGTACTACCACCCGCTGGTGATCTACCGCCACCAGGTCAGCAAGCAGGCCGACGTGGTGCTGGGCCTGCTGCTGGCCGGCGAGGACATCGACCTGGCCACCAAGCGCCGCGACTTCGACTACTACGAGGGCGTGACCACGCACGACTCCTCGCTGTCGTACTGCGTGTTCGGCGTCATCGCCGCCGAGCTGGGCCTGGCGGACAAGGCGCTGGACTACTTCCACCGGACCGCGCGGCTGGACCTGGACGACCTGCACGGCAACAGCGCGCACGGCGTGCACATCGCCGCGATGGCGGGCAGCTGGATGGGCCTGGCGCAGGGCTTTGGCGGCCTGCGCTGGATCGGCGGCCTGCCGTCGTTCAAGCCGCTGCTGCCGGCGGCGTGGCAGCGCTTCGCCTTCCGGCTGATGGTGCGCGGTGCGCAGATCGAGCTGAGCGTGAGCGCCGGCCGCGCCCACTACCGGCTGCTGAAGGGGCGCGAGGCCACGTTCCTGCATGACGGCCAAAGACAGTGGCTGAGCACCGAGCAGCCGGAGCTGGTGCTGCCGCTGCGCGCGCCGCTGGCGCAGCCCACCACGCCGCCGGTGCTGCCGCCGCTGGCGCCTTCGGCGGCGGCCTGATGACCCCGGCCCCCTCCTGCGCTGGCCTGACGGAGTGCACCCCATGCTGAGCTCGCAAGCTTCCCCCGCGCCGCAGCGGCCGCCCCGCGGCCTGCACGGCCGCCTTCCGCCGCGCCCCTTGCGCGGCGTGGTGTTCGACCTGGACGGCGTCATCACCGACACCGCCCACTACCACTTCCTGGCCTGGCAGCGCCTGGCGCAGTCGCTGGGCCTGCCCTTCGACCAGGCTTTCAACGAGACGCTGAAGGGCATCGACCGCATGGGTTCGCTGGACCGCATCCTGGCCCAGGGCTCGGCGACCTACACGCCCGAGCAGAAGCAGGCGCTGGCGCGCGAGAAGAACGAGCACTACGTCGAGCTGATCTCCACCATGGACGCCAGCCAGCTGCTGCCGGGTGCGCGCGAGCTGCTGCTCGAATTACGCGGCCACGGCATTCGCACGGCGCTGGCATCGGTCAGCCGCAATGCGCCGATGGTGCTGAACCGGCTGGGCATCACCCACCTCTTCGACCACGTGGTGGACGTCGCGACCATCGAACGACCCAAGCCCGATCCGGAGATCTTCGCCACCGCCGCGGCGCGGCTGGGGCTGCCGGTGACGAGCTGCATCGGCATCGAGGATGCGGTGGCGGGCATTGCGTCGATTCGCGGCGCGGGCATGTATGCGGTGGGGGTGGGGGA
>CBIHPZ010000597.1:0-3186 GCA_966211865.1 uncultured Aquabacterium sp. | reverse complement strand
GAGTTCCGCCTTGTGCAACCGCATCGCGCGTTCCAGCGCCGGCCGGAAATGGTCCGCGTGCACGCGGGCGAAAGGAGGCAAGGCGTGCGGCTGGTCCCAGTCGATCAGCAGCGGATTGGTCTCGACGTCCATGGGCTCTCCGGCAGGCGCCGGGGCAGCCGCCGGCTCGTGGCCGCGGCCGCGGGTGGCGCGGGGTGGGAATGATGCCATTGCGCCCCCGGAACCAATCGGCGCAGACTGCGGCGGCACTGGAGAACGAGGGGGATTGCATGGCCAGGCTGATCAAGGTGGTGCTCGCCATCGTCGGCGTGCTCGCGCTGGTGCTGGTGGGCGGGGGCCTGGTGCTGCCCTCGTCCTTCACCGTCACCCGCACGGCGGACATCGCGGCACCGCCCGACAAGGTGTATGCGCTGGTCGCCGCCCCGCGCGAATGGAACCGCTGGGCCGTGTGGCACCAGCGCGACCCGGGCATGAAGATCGACTACACCGGCCCCGCCTCGGGCGCGGGCGCCGGCTGGTCGTGGAAAAGCGCCAGCGAAGGCAGCGGCAAGATGGACTTCACCGCCGCCGAGCCGCCGCGCCGCCTGGCCTACACGCTGCTGTTCACCGATTTCGGCACCGCGTCCACCGGCGAATTCCGCATCGACCCCACGCCCGGCGGCAGCCGGGTGACCTGGGTGATGAACGGCAACGCCGGGTCCAACCTGCTGGCGCGCTGGTTTGCGCTGGGTGCCGACGGCATGATCGGCAAGGACTTCGAGGCCGGGCTCGCCAAGCTGAAGAGCGCGGCCGAACATTGAAACCGCGGCGGGTGCGCCGTTTGCCTGCACGGCGTGCTTGCAGTGCGGCAGCCGGCCCCGCAGCCGGCGCCATGACCGGAAGGAGACCCCCATGCGCCTGGATGGACACCGCGAAAGCGACAACGTGGAAGACGCCCGCGGCCGCAGCGGCGGCGGCGGGTTCGGTGGGCTGCCCATCGGCGGCCGTGGCATCGGCGTGGGCACCATCGTCATCGCGCTGCTGGGCGGCTGGATCTTCGGCATCAACCCGCTGACCATCCTCGGCATGCTCAGCGGCGGCGGCATGCCGGTGGCCGAGCAGCAGGCGCCCGCCGGCGCGCCGCCGGCCGACGACCCGCAAGCGCGTTTCGTGTCGATGATCCTCGCCGACACCGAAGACGTCTGGCGCGAGCAGTTCAAGGCCCAGGGCGCGCAGTACCGCGAGCCCAAGCTGCGCCTGTACACCGGGCGCGAAGCCACCGGCTGCGGCACCGGCCAGGCAGCGATGGGGCCCTTCTACTGCCCGGAGGACGAGAAGGTCTACATCGACCTCTCGTTCTACAAGACCATGCGCGACCGCCTGGGCGCGCCCGGCGACTTCGCGCAGGCCTACGTCATCGCGCACGAGGTGGGCCACCACGTGCAGAACCTGCTGGGCGTGTCGGCCCAGGTGCAGCAGGCGCGCCAGCGCACGGACGAGCGGCGCGGCAACCAGCTGAGCGTGCGCCTGGAACTGCAGGCCGACTGCTACGCCGGCCTCTGGGCCCACCATGCCCAGCGTGCGCGCCAGGTGCTGGAACAGGGCGACATCGAGGAAGGGCTGAACGCCGCCTCGCAGATCGGCGACGACGCGCTGCAGCGCGGCGCCGGCGGCCGCGTGGTGCCGGAAAGCTTCACCCACGGCAGCAGCGCGCAGCGCGTGGCCTGGTTCAAGCGCGGCCTGCAAAGCGGGCAGATGGCCGATTGCGACACCTTCAGGACGAGCAGTCCCTGAGGCGGCGTCGCCGGGTCGGGACGGGCGGGCGGCCCGGCACGCGGGTTGCGTGAAAATGGGCCATGACGCCACCCACGCTGATCACCACACAGACCTTCACCGACGCGGAAGCCGCGCTCGCGCACGTCACGACGATCTACACCACCGGCATTGCGCACCTGCGGCAGACGCTGCACGACTTCGTGGCCGGCCACACCCCCGTGGCGCGCGTGCGGGCCTGCTACCCCTTCGTGCGGGTGCGCACCCACACGGTGGCGCGGGCCGATTCCCGGCTGTCCTTCGGCTTCGTCGCCGGCCCCGGCATCTACGAGACCACCCTCACCCGCCCCGATCTCTTCGCGGGTTATTACCTCGAGCAGTTCCGCCTGCTGCTGAAGAACCACGGCGGGCCGCTGGAGGTGGGGCTGTCCAGCCAGCCCATCCCCATCCACTTCTCGTTCGCGCTGCACGACCACATCGAAGGCACGATGACGCCCGAGCGTCGCACCCTGATGCGCGACCTGTTCGACCTGCCCGACCTGGCGGCGATGGACGACGGCATCGCCAACGGCACGCAGGAAATCCGCCCCGGCGACCCGCAGCCGCTGGCCCTGTTCACCGCACCGCGGGTGGACTATTCGCTGCACCGGCTGCGCCACTACACCGGCACCGCGCCCGAGCACTTCCAGAACTTCGTGCTGTTCACGAACTACCAGTTCTACATCGACGAGTTCGTGCGCCTGGGCCATGAGCTGATGGCCAAGCCGCTGGGCCAGGGGGCACTGTTCGACATCCGCATGCCCGATGGCCAGCCCGGCCCCGACCACGCGCAGCAGGCGCTGGACGGCGACGGCTACGTCGCCTTCGTCGAGCCCGGCAACGTGGTGACGCGCCGCGCCGGCACGCCCGGCCAGCCGGACGACGAACTGGGCGCCCCGCCGCCGCGCCTGCCGCAGATGCCGGCCTACCACCTGGTGCGGCCCGATGGCTCGGGCATCACGATGGTCAACATCGGCGTCGGCCCCGCCAACGCCAAGAACATCAGCGACCACATCGCCGTGCTGCGCCCGCATGCGTGGCTGATGCTGGGCCACTGCGCCGGCCTGCGCAACACGCAGCAGCTGGGCGACTACGTGCTGGCCCATGGCTACGTGCGCGAGGACCACGTGCTGGACGAGGAGCTGCCGCTGTGGGTGCCGATCCCGCCGCTGGCCGAGGTGCAGCTGGCGCTGGAGCAGGCGGTGGCCGACGTGACGCAGCTGAAGGGCTTCGAGCTGAAGCGCATCCTGCGCACCGGCACCGTGGCCTCCACCGACAACCGCAACTGGGAGCTGCTGCCGCACCCGGGCCCGGAGCGCCGCTTCAGCCAGAGCCGCGCGGTGGCGCTGGACATGGAAAGCGCCACCATCGCCGCCAACGGCTTCCGCTTCCGCG
>CBIHPZ010000596.1:0-3197 GCA_966211865.1 uncultured Aquabacterium sp. | reverse complement strand
ACGGCGATGTTGTCGTCGTTGAAGTCGTAGCCGGGGTGGTGGACCATGCAATTCCCCGGACCGTCGCCATTGCCGATCAGGACGTACGACCCCGGCACCCGTTCCAGCATGAAGGCGAAGTCCTCGCTGCCGGTCAAGGGCGGCCCCTGCAGCGTGACGCGCTCGGGGCCCAGCAGTTCCAGCGCCACCGTGCGCGCGAACGCCGTCTCTTCCGGCGTGTTCACCAGCACCGCATAACCCGGCCGCCAGTCCACCTGCGCCTGGACGCCGAAGCTTTCCGCCTGCGCCGCCACCAGCGCCTTGATGCGCCGCTCCAGCAGGCCGCGCACGTCACGGTCCAGCGCCCGCACGCTGATCTCGAGCGTGGCCGTGGCGGGAATGACGTTGTTGGCCTGGCCGGCGTGCATCGCGCCCACGGTGACCACCGCGGCCTGCAGGGGGTCGACGTTGCGCGACACCACCGTCTGCAGCGCCATCACCAGGCTGGCGGTGGCCACCACGGGGTCGGCGGTGTGCTGCGGCAGGGCGCCGTGGCCGCCGATGCCGGTGAGCGTGATGGTGGCGTAGTCCGACGAGGCCATGGCCGCGCCTTCGCGCAGCACCAGCCGGCCCTGGGCGATGCCCGGCATGTTGTGCATGGCGAACACCGCATCGCAGGGATAACGTTCGAAAAGACCGTCCGCCATCATGCGCAGCGCGCCGCCGCCGCCCTCCTCCGCCGGCTGGAAGATCAGGTTCAGCGTGCCGTCGAAGCGGCCCTCTTCGGCCAGCTGCCGCGCGGCCGCGAGCAGCATGGCCGTGTGGCCGTCGTGGCCGCAGGCGTGCATCAGCCCCGGCCGCGCGCTGGCCCACTCGGCGCCGCTGGCCTCGGTGATGGGCAGCGCGTCCATGTCCGCGCGCAGGCCCAGGCGGCGCGTGCCGCTGCCGCGCACCAGGCGGCCCACCACGCCTGTGCCGCCCACGCCGCGTTCCACCGTGTAGCCCCAGCCTTCCAGCTTGTCGGCCACCAGCGCGGCGGTGCGGTGTTCCTCGAACGCCAGCTCGGGGTGGCGGTGGATGTCGCGCCGCAGGCGAACGAATTCGCCGACGCGCGGCTGCAGGGCGTCCCGCAGGTAGCTCACGATCGCACCCGCCCCGTCACTGCGGCTGCAGGTTGATCTGCCGCGCAATGGCGCGGTAGCGCGCCGTCTCCGCTTCGAAGAACTTCGCGGATTCCGCCAGCGTCATCGGCGCCGCGGGCTGCTGCGTCTGCGCCGCCAGCTGCGCGCGGACCGTCGGGTCCTGCAGCGTGCGGCCGATGGCCCCGTGCAGGCGCTGCACCACCTCTTCCGGCGTGTTCCGGGGCACCATGAAACCGGTCCAGATCTTGTAGGAGAAGTTCTTCAGCGCCTGGCCCTCGCTCACCGCCGGCACGTTCTTCAGCAGGTCGGAGCGCTGCCCGCCCAGCTGCCCGATGATCTTCAGCCGGCCCTGCTCGGCCAGCGCGCCCATGGCCGCGCTGTACACCAGCACCGCGAAATCCACCTGCCCGCCGCCGATGTCCTGCAGCAGGGGCGCATTGCCCTTGTACGGCACGTGCGCCAGCTGGATGCCGGTCTGCACCTGCACGCTTTCCAGGATCAGGTGGTAGAGCGACCCGATGCCCACGCTGCCATAGGTCAGCGGCTTGCCGGCCGACTTGCGCGCCAGCGCCACCAGCTCATCGACGTTCGCCACCGGCAGGTCCTTGCGGGTCACGAACACCATCACCGCATCCGCCACGGGATGCACCAGCCGGAAGTCCTCGGTCTTCAGCTTGACGGCGGCATTGGCCAGCGGGGACAGGATGACCTCGTTCGGCGAGCCCTGGAAGATGTAGTGGCCATCGGCCGGTGCCGCCAGCACCTTCTGCGCGGCCAGGGCGCCGCTGACGCCGCCCAGGTTCTCCACCAGCACCTGCTGGCCCAGCTCCTTGCCCAGCGGGGCATTGAAGATGCGCGCGATCGCGTCGGACGGGCCACCCGCCGGGTACGGGACCATCAGGTTCACCGGCTTGCCGGCCGGCGCCTGCGCCAGCGCCGGACCGGCGGACAGCACCAGGCCGGTGGCCGCCACCGCGACACCGGCGGCGACAGCGAGCAGCCGGCGGGAACGAAGGAAGGTGAGAGACATCGCAACTCCTGCAGCAGGTGGGCCGGGCGGCCGGGGGAGGGGTGAAGACTGCAGGCCAATGTAGGAGCCGGGTCCAGGCATGTCCAATGCATTGTTCTGCGCGGTACGATGAGTTCGACGTTCGATTTCCCGAGGGCCTTCCGATGACGCTCGTGCAGCTGCGCCATTTCGTCTCGCTGGCGCAAACCGGCTCCTTCAGCAAGTCGGCCGCCGAGCTGTTCCTGACCCAGCCGGCCCTCAGCCGCAGCATTCGCGCGTTAGAAGCGGAACTGGGCCTGCCGCTCTTCGACCGCCTGGGCCGCAGCAGCGAGCTGACGCCCTTCGGCCGCCAGGCGCTGGTCCGGGCCCACGAACTGCTGCTGTCCGCCGACGACCTGCGCGGCAGCGGCCGCTTGCTGGCCAGCGGCGACCAGGAAGGCATGCTGCGCATCGGCATGGGCTCGGGCCCCGGCGCCATGCTGATGACGCCGCTGCTGCGGCAGACGGCGCTCGAACGGCCGCGCTTCCGCATCGACATCGCGCGCGGCCGCACCGACCTGCTGGTGCAGGAACTGCGTGACCGCACGCTCGACGCCCTGGTCGTCGACGTGCGCTCGCTGCGCCCCGCGCCCGACCTCGGCGTTCGCGCCATCTGCGACATGCGCGGCAGCTTCATGGCCCGCCCCGGGCACCCGCTGGCCCGGCGCCGGCGCCCGCTGGGCTTCCCCGACCTTCAGCCCTTCCCCATCGCCTCCACCCCGCTGTCCGACGAAGTGGCGCGCGTGCTGGTGGAACGCTACGGCCCGGAGGCGCACCCGCAGTCCTGCGTCACGCTGCGCTGCGAGGAACTGCCGAGCCTGGTGGACGTCGCCCGCCACAGCGACACCGTGCTGCTGGCCATCCGCGCCGCGGCGCCCGACCTGGTGGAACTGGATGTGCGGCCGGCGCTGGCGGCCACCGCGCGCTTCGGCCTCGTGACCCTGGCGCGCCGCAGCGAGCCGCCGGGCCTGGGGCAGGTGCAGGCCCTGATGGAAAGCCTGCTGCAAGACCCCGTGCCGGCGCGCCGC
>CBIHPZ010000595.1:0-3202 GCA_966211865.1 uncultured Aquabacterium sp. | reverse complement strand
CGAAGCCTTCGCGCTCGTCCTTGCTGAAGCGGTGCTCCAGCGACCACACGGTGCCGCGGCCCTTGACTGGCGCATAGACCAGGGCGGCTGGTGCTTGCTCGCGGGCCTTCAGCGGCTCGTCGGGCCGCGCAGGGACGATCGGAACGTAGCGCATGCTGTAAATATATACAGCACCTGTTGTTCCGTCCAGTTGTCTCGCACGGCGTCAGTGACGTCGCGCGGTGCTCAGTATTCGCCGCTGCCCAGGGCGCCCGGCGCCAGGTTGTCGAACTTCGTCAAGGGCTTGATGAAGGCCAGCTTCACGGTGCCCACGGGCCCGTTCCGCTGCTTGCCGATGATGATCTCCGCCACCCCTGGCTCCTTGGTCGGCGTCGGGCCATCGGGCTTGTTGTAGTACTCGTCGCGGTAGATGAACATGATGATGTCGGCATCCTGTTCGATGGCGCCTGATTCACGCAGGTCGCTCATCATCGGCCGCTTGTCCGTCCGGGTCTCGACCGAGCGGTTCAACTGCGACAAGGCGATCACCGGGCACTGCAGTTCCTTGGCCAGTGCCTTCATGCCGCGGGAGATTTCCGACAGCTCCGTCGCACGGTTCTCGCCCTCGGACTTCGAGGTGCCGCTCATCAGCTGCAGGTAGTCGATGACGATCAAACCCAACGTGCCGCCGTACTGGCGCGCCATGCGCCGGGCACGCGCACGCAGCTCAGCAGGGTTCAGGCCCGGCGTCTCATCGATGTACAGCGGCGCCTTGCTCAGCTTGTCGACCGCCTCGGTCAGCCGGCCCCACTCGTCGTCCTTGATGCGGCCCGTGCGCAGGCCGCTCTGGTCGATGCGGCCGATGGAGCCCACCATACGCAGGGCCAGCTGCGAGGCGCCCATTTCCATCGAGAACACCAGCACCGGCAAGCCTTCCTGCACCGCTACGTTCTCGGCGATGTTCAGCGCAAAGGCAGTCTTGCCCATGGAAGGACGCGCCGCCAGGATGATCAGGTCGCCCTTCTGCAGGCCGGCCGTCATGCGGTCCATGTCGAAGAAGCCGGTGCGCACGCCCGTCACTTCCTCGGCACCGTTCTCGTACAGCTCGGTCACCCGGTCGATCAGTTCGACCGCCAGCTGGCTGATGCTGATGAAGCCCTGTTTGTTGCGCGAGCCCTCTTCGCCGATCTTGAAGATCTTGCCCTCGGCCTCGTCGAGGATCTGCGCCACCGCCCGGCCCTGCGGGTTGAAGGCATTCGTCGCGATCTCGTCGGAGGCGGAGATCAGCTTGCGCAGCACCGAGCGCTCGCGAACGATCTCCGCATAACGCCTCAAGTTGGCGGCACTGGGCACGCTCTGCGCCAGCGCATTGAGGTAGGCGAGCCCGCCGACCGCCTCCGCCTTGCCGTTGCTCTGCAGCTGCTCGAACACGGTGATGACGTCAGCCGGCTTGCTGGCATTCATCAGCTGCGCGATGGCGTTGAAGATCTCGCGGTGCTCGAAGCGGTAGAAGTCGCCCTCGGTGACGACGTCGCCTGCCTTGTCCCAGGCCAGGTTGTCGATCAGCAGGCCGCCGAGCACGCTTTGCTCGGCCTCGGTCGAATGCGGTGGAACGCGAAGCCGGGCGACTTCGTCGTCGGCAGGAGGATGGGGCGAGCTGAAGACGGTCGACATGGGGAGCGGGGATCATACGGCCGGCCTGCCGGCGCGCCTGTGGGCAAGGCTGGGGATATCCGGGGGAATGCGCGTGGACGGCCGTGCACAACTCACGGCGCAAAAACAAAAGGGGCCGGCATGGCCGGCCCCTTTGATGGGACGCTTTGTCGCGAAGCGGATTACTCGGCTTCGGCAACCACCGCGACGGTGATCTCGACCACCACGTCGGTGTGCGCAGCCACCGAGACGGGGTGCTCGCCGACGGTCTTCAGCGGACCGTTGGGCAGGCGGACCTGCGCCTTGGCGATGTCGAAACCGGCCTTCTTCAGGCCGTCGGCGATGTCGGCGTTGGTCACCGAACCGAACAGGCGGCCGTCGACGCCGGCCTTCTGGGCGATCGTCACGGTCTTGCCGCTGAGCTTCTCGCCCACGGCCTGGGCCGCGGACAGCTTCTCGGCTGCGGCCTTTTCCAGTTCGGCGCGGCGGGCTTCGAATTCCTTGATCGCGGTTTCCGTAGCGCGGCGGGCGCGCTTGGTCGGGATCAGGAAGTTGCGGGCGTAGCCGTCCTTGACCTTGACCACGTCACCCAGGTTGCCCAGGTTGGCGACCTTGTCGAGCAGGATCACTTGCATGTTGTTCTCTCCTCGACGTTCAGACGCGGTGCTGGTCGCTGTACGGCAGCAGCGCCAGGAAACGGGCGCGCTTGATCGCGGTGGTCAGCTGGCGCTGGTAGAAGGCGCGCGTGCCGGTCAGGCGGGCCGGCGTGATCTTGCCGTTCTCGCCGACGAAGTCGCGCAGCACGTCCACGTCCTTGTAGTCGATCTCTTCGACACCGGCGACGGTGAAGCGGCAGAAGCGCTTGCGCTTGAACAGCAGCGACTGCTGGTTGCGCTTGGGCTTGCGGTCCTTGGAAAACTTGCCTTTACCACGGGGCGGGGGCATGGTGTACCTCTTTCAATCTGACGAATCGTGTGCTCGCGGAGCGGGTTGCTCGGCGGTCGTATCGGTTTCCAGCGCTGTGATGTGGAACAGCAGTCCGCGGCCGTTGCGGGCACTGGCGAGGAAGCCGGCATAAAGCCCATCGCTTCCCAAGGCCAGCGTACCCAGGTGCTGCGTGATCGCCCCGATGCCCAGCGCCTTGATCTCCATCGAGACCTTGCGCGGCTGGCCATCCTCGCTGACCGTCGACTCGTGCTCGAGCTTCAGGTCCAGTGCCGGCAGGCCGGCGGGGGTGTAGCGCATCGCACCTCGCTCGACCAGCTTCGCTGACAGAACCAGGCGGTTCATGGCAGCGCGGCTGAACGCGCGGCGGCGGCAGACAGCTGAATCAGGCGCTGGTCTCCTGGGCGGCCTTGCGGGCCTCTTCCTTCTCGACCGCCTTCATCATCACCGACGGGGTGGTCTCGGCCTTGGTCTTGGCCACGGTCAGGTGGCGCAGCACGGCGTCGTTGTAGCGGAAGCCGGTTTCCAGCTCGGTCAGGGTCTCCTTGGAGACCTCGATGTTCAGGCACACGTAGTGCGCCTTGGCGAGCTTCTGGATCATGTAGGCCAGCTGGCGGCGGCCCCA
>CBIHPZ010000594.1:0-3222 GCA_966211865.1 uncultured Aquabacterium sp. | reverse complement strand
TCCTCGCCGATCAGGTTCTCGGCGGGCACTTCCACGTTGTCGAAGAAGACTTCGTTGACCTCGTGCTCGCCGTCCAGCGTGATGATGGGCCGCACGGTGATGCCGGGCGACTTCATGTCGATCAGCAGGAAGCTGATGCCGGTCTGCGGCTTGCCTTCGGTGCTGGTGCGCACGAGGCAGAAGATCCAGTCGCCGTACTGGCCCAGCGTGGTCCAGGTCTTCTGGCCGTTGACGATGTACTTGTCGCCGACGCGCTCCGCGCGCGTCTTCAGCGAGGCGAGATCAGAACCGGAGCCCGGCTCGCTGTAGCCCTGGCTCCACCACACCTCGCCCGAGGCGATGCCGGGCAGGAAGCGCTTGTGCTGCTCGGCATTGCCGAAATGCATGATCACCGGCGCCACCATCACCGGGCCGAAGGGCACGATGCGGGGCGCCCCCGCCAGCGCGCACTCTTCCTCGAACAGGTGCTTTTGCACCGCGTTCCAGCCCGGGCCGCCGAACTGCTTGGGCCAGCCGTAGCCCAGCCAGCCTTTCTTGCCGAGGATCTTGGCCCAGCGCTGCATGTCGTCGCGCGACAGGCGCAGCGCATTCAGCACCTTGTGGCTGATGTCCTTGGGCAGGTTCTCGGCGACCCACCCGCGGATTTCCTGGCGGAAGGCGAGTTCTTCCGCGGTGAAGTTGAGGTCCATGCTGCGTCGTCTCCAGGCAAGCGTGCGGCTGCCGAAGGTTTTAGCACGGTCGTTCGCTTCTGCGCTGTCCGGCTTGCGACAAGCCGTCCCCAGGGTCATGGCCCCGGCGGAGGGAGGGGCGGAGGCGGCGGAGCGGCCGCCAAAGGCAACGCAGCCGGGGGCCGCGCAGCGTTCGCTACTTGCGCTCCAGCCGCATCGTGTCGGCGTCGCGGCGCATCGTGAAGCGGGTGAGGAAGCTGTTGCCCAGCAGGATGGAGGGCATGTCGGCCTGCAGCACCACCGCCTCGACGTTGAAGACTTCCACGTCGCCCACGCGCACCGAGCGCAGCATGACGCCGTACACCGGCACCGTGCCGCCCGCGGTGGACGAGTAGCCGCGCTGGCCGTTGCGCCAGTCCAGCCCGATGCGGTTGGCCTCGCTGAGGCTCATCGCCACCGACGTGGCGCCGGTGTCGACCAGGAACTGCACCGGCTTGCCGTTGATGGCGCCCTGGGTGAAGAAATGGCCGCCCGAGCCCACGTGCAGCACGATCTCGGTGGCCCCGCCCACGCCGCCGCTGGTGCCCACGCGCGCGGGCGCCGCGCCCAGGCGCAGCAGGCTGCGCTTGCCGCCGGTTTCCACCTCGGCCTCGCCGTCGGCCAGGCGCGTCAGCGTCACGCCCTTCACGGTGCTGCCCACGGCCACCGTGTGCGGCTGGCCGTCGATCAGCAGCAGCGCCTTGCTGGCGCCCAGCGTGCCGGAGAGGCTGACGGTCTGCGCCGCGGCCAGCGCGGGCGCCAGCAAGGCCGCAGCGGTCAGCGCCACGGTGCGCAGGCGCGCGGCCACGGCGGGCTTCATCAATCGCGGAAGTTGTTGAAGGCCAGCGGCACGTCGGCCACTTCCTTGCGCAGCAGCGCGATGGCTGCCTGCAGGTCGTCGCGCTTGCCGCCGGTCACGCGCACGCTGTCGCCCTGGATGGCGGCCTGCACCTTCAGCTTGCTCTGCTTGATGAGCGTCTGGATCTTCTTGGCGGTGTCGGTGTCGATGCCTTGCTTCACCGGCACGCTCTGGCGCGCCTTGTCGCCGCCGAGCTTCTCGATCTTGGCGCTGAAGTCCAGGAAGCGCACGTCCACGCCGCGTTTGCTGAGCTTGGCCAGCAGGATGTCTTTCACCTGGCTGATCTGGAAATCGCTGTCGGCCAGCAGCTGCAATGTGCGGTCCTTGCCGGAATCCACGCTTTCGATCTGGGCGGACGAGCCCTTGAAATCGAAGCGGGTGCCGATTTCCTTGTTGGCCTGTTCCACCGCGTTGCGCAGTTCGACGAGGTTGGGTTCGAGGACGGTGTCGAAGCTGGGCATCAGTGGAAGCGGTCAGTGGGGGCCGGCGGGAAGGCGAAAATTCTGCCACGCGGTGTTCCCCGGCAGAAGCGGCGGATCGCACGCGTTGGTGACCTGCCGCAAGCGCCTACCAGCGCCGCGGGGCCATCACCGCCATCAGCGAAAATCCCCCGATGTCCTCGACCGCACATGCCCTCGCCATCGACCACGGCGTCAGCCTGCGCGAACTGAACACCTTCGGCCTGCCGGCGGTGGCCCACACGCTGGTGCGCGTCACCAGCGACGCCGACGTGCGCCGCCTGCTGGGCCACCCCGACATCGGCCGCGCGCCCAAGCTGATCCTGGGCGGCGGCAGCAACCTCATCATCACGCGCGACCCGCAGGCGGTGGTGCTGAAGGTGGAGGTGAAGGGCAAGCGCCTGGTGGAGGAACGGGACGACGCCTGGATCGTCGAGGTGGGCGCCGGCGAGACCTGGCACGACGCGGTGGCCTGGACCCTGGACCACGGCCTGCCCGGCCTCGAGAACATGGCGCTGATCCCGGGCACGGTGGGCGCGGCGCCGGTGCAGAACATCGGCGCCTACGGCATCGAGCTGAAGGACCGCTTCGAATCGCTGGACGCGGTGGACCTGGTGACCGGCCGCGGCGTGACGCTGGATGCCGCCGCCTGCCGCTTCGGCTACCGCGACAGCATCTTCAAGCACGGCGGCTTCGCCGGCCTGGCGGGCAAGAGCATCATCACGCGCGTGCGTTTCCGCCTGCCCAAGCCCTGGCAGCCGGTGCTGGGCTACCTGGACCTGGAGCGCAAGATCGCCGAGACCGGCATCACCGAGCCCGACGCGCGCACGATCTTCGACTGGGTGTGCGCCATCCGCCGCGCCAAGCTGCCCGACCCCGCGGACATCGGCAATGCCGGCAGCTTCTTCAAGAACCCGGTGGTCAGCCCGGAGCAGTGCCGCGACATCATCTCGCGCGACCCCCACATCGTTCACTACCCGATGGAAGGCGGCCACTTCAAGCTGGCCGCGGGCTGGCTCATCGACGCCTGCGGCTGGAAGGGCAAGTCCATCGGCCGCGCCGGCGTCTACGAGAAGCAGGCGCTGGTGCTGGTGAACCGCGGCGGCGCCACCGGTGCCGAGGTGGTGACCCTGGCCCGGGCGATCCAGGAAAGCGTGTACGGCCGCTTCGGCATCCGGCTGGAGCCGGAGCCGGTGGT
>CBIHPZ010000593.1:0-3227 GCA_966211865.1 uncultured Aquabacterium sp. | reverse complement strand
GGCCCGAACCTACTTGCGCACGTAGCGCACCACCATCTCGACGATGCTGTCGCGCCGCGCGCCGATGGCGCGCGGGCTGTCGAAGTCGCGCTTGAAGATCAGGCCGAAGGTGTGGCGGTTGGCCACGTTGAAGAAGCTGAGCGCCGAGATGGACATGTGCAGGTCCACCGGGTCCACGTCGTTGCGGAAGACGCCGGCCTTCACGCCGCGCTCGTAGACCGTCTTCACCGCGTCGATGGCGGGCACGTTCAGCTGCTGGATGGACTTGCTTTGCGCCAGGAACTCGCCGCGGTGGATGTTCTCGGTCATCACCAGGCGGATGAAGTCGGGGTTGGCCAGCTGGTAGTCGTAGGTGAAGCCGACCAGCTTGCGCAGCGCGTCCTCGGGCGGCAGGTCTTCCAGGTGCAGTTCGGCCTCGATGCTGCGGATGCGCCGGTAGGCGTCCTCCAGCACCGCGACGTACAGCCCTTCCTTGCTGCCGAAGTAGTAATAGATCATCCGCTTGCTGGTGCGCGTGGCGGCGGCGATCTCGTCGATGCGCGCGCCGGCCAGGCCCTTGTCGGCGAACTCGCGCGTGGCGACGGCGAGGATGTCGGCCGTGGTGCGGTCGGGGTCGTTGGTGCGGCCGTCAGCGCCGTCGCCGGCGGGCGTGTCGGCATCGGCGGCGCGCACGCGCGGTGGGCGGCCGCGCCGCTTTTGTACTGTCTGGTCCATCACGCGGCGAGCTTAGCAGCAGGCCATCGGACGGGCCTGCCCCCGGTCGCGCGGCGCGCAGGTGGGCGCGGCCCTCAATGCAGCACGAGCACCGGCAGTGCCGTGCGCGACAGCACCCGCTTGCTGTGCGAGCCGAACAGCAGTTCGCCGAAGGCGCCGCGGCCGTGGGTCACCATCACGATCATGTCGCAGCCCATCGCGGTGGCGTGGGTGACGATGGCCTCGTCCACCGCGGAGGTGGACGCATGGGCGCCTTCGAACTTCACGCCGGCCGCCTCGGCCCGGCGCCCGAAGGCGTCCAGGGTCTCGCGGGCATGCGACTCGGTGCGGGCCATGTGCTCGCCCACCTGCCGCTCGTAGGCGTGCATCACCGTGCCGGCACTCGGCAAGGGCACGCCGGGCTCGACGATGAAGCCGGTGATGGACGCGCCGAGCTGCTTGGCCAGGTCGATGCTCTGCCGGATGGCGCGCTCGGACAGCGGGCTGCCGTCGATGGGAACGAACAGGTTGCGGATCATGGTGCGTGGCGCTCTCGCGATGGGGTGAGCACCACTGTAGGAGCCACCCGGCGTGGCGGGCTTGACCGGGCGCAAGCCGGCCCGGAAGCGGCACCGCGGGCACCGCGCGAGCCCATCAGGGGGCGGGCGCCTGCCCGCCAGCCAGTCAGGCCGAGGTGCTGCGCAGCCGCAGCTTGCCCGGCAGCGGCACCGAGCGCCGCAGCACGTCCTCGCCCAGCCACTCGGCCGCCTTGCGCGCCCGCTGCGCGACGACGGGCAGCGGCATCTGCTGGTAGTCGTCGTTGAAGACCTCGAAGCTGTAGTCGCCGCGGTAGCCGATGCGGTCCAGGCGCGTGACCAGTTCGGCCAGCTGGGCGCTGTGCACGCCTTCGCCCGGAAAGACGCGGAAATGCCGCGCGGTGCTGATGCGTTCTTCCACCGACCGGATCTCCTGCCACATGAAATCGGCCAGCTGCACGAGGAAGATCTTCTCGGGGTCGAGCCAGTCCAGCTCTTCCAGCCGCGCCCCCATCGCCAGCATGTGGAACGAGTCCAGCCCCAGGCCCAGGTTGGGGGCATCGGCACGAACCACCAGGTCCCAGGCCTGCGTGAACTGGTTGATGGAGCGCCCCCACGACAGCGCCTCGTAGGCGACCTTGATCTTCACCGGCACCGCCAGCATCGCCAGCTTGCGCAGGTCCTTCACCAGCACGTCCTGCGCATCGGTGGCGTGGGTGGAGGTGGAGGAGCACACCAGCAGCACCGACGCGCCGAGCTGCTCGCACATCTCGAGCATGGTCTTGGCCACGTCCACCTTGTACTCGTGCAGGTGGCCCGAGAGGCCTTCGAAGTCGCGCAGCACCTGGAAGCCGGTGACCCGCAGGCCGCTGGCCTTCACCGCCTTCACCGCGGCGCCGACGCCGCCGGGGTGGCCCACGATGTCGCGCGCGGACAGCATGATCTGGCTGAAGCCCGCCGCCTGCACGGCGTCCAGCCGCGCCTCCAGCGGGCCGGCCAGCGTGATGGTGTCCATGCCGAAGTCGTCGACATTGCCAGCCAGCCGGGTCATGCCGCGGCTCCGGTGGCGGCAGACAGGGCGCGGTCGTGCACCAGCTCGAACAGCACGCCGCCGAGCCATGAACTGGTCAGCGCGCCACGGTGCCCGCCGGCGCTGCCGTCGTCCAGGAACCCGACGCCGCGCTCGCGCAGGGTGCGCACGGCTTCGGCCACGTCGGGCGTGCCCAGGCCCAGGCGCTGCAGGCTTTCCTCGCCCTCCACGTCCACGATGCTGGCCTGCGGCTCGACCAATTGCAGGTAAAAGGTGCGGCAGGGGCTTTGCAGGATGCGGCCATTGGGCATGATCCCGAACCGCAGTTCCGGCGGCAGCGGAATGAAGCCGAAGATCTCGCGGTAGTACTCCGTCCAGTCCTCCATGCGGTCGGTGCCGATGTATTGCACGATGCCGAACCAATGCAGCCCGCACAAGGCCGGCGGCCGCTGGTCCACCGAAGGAATGGGCACGAAGTCGACGTCGTAGATCGAGAACTCCCGGTGGCGATCGACGAAGTACACGCGGCTGCGCCCCACGCCGTGAATGGCGGGGATGTTCAGCTCCATCACCTCCACGTGGGTGGGCACGGCCCAGGCGCCGCGGTCGATGGCGTGCCGGTAGGCCGCCGCGGCGTCGCGCACGCGCAGCGCAATGGCGGCAATCTCCGGAATCTCGGTCGGCTGCACGCTGGAAGGCCGGCCGCTGGAATGCGCATTGATCACCACGTTCATCGGCCCCTGCCGGTACAGCAGCACCTCGCGCGAGCGGTGCCTTGCAATGGGCCGGAATCCCATGGTCTCGAACACCTGGCCGAGCGCCTGCGGCCGCGTGGTCGTGTATTCGATGAACTCGATGCCTTCGAGCCCCAGTGGGTTCTCCGTCTCGTGAAGACCTTCGCGGCTGGTGGGCGTGGCGCTCATCGGGGGTACCTGCGATGTGGAGATGGGTTCGATCATGCCTTGTCG
>CBIHPZ010000592.1:0-3229 GCA_966211865.1 uncultured Aquabacterium sp. | reverse complement strand
CCGCGGCCGTGGCGCTCCTGCCAGTCCGGAACGCCGTCGCCGTCCCTGTCCCAGCGCGGGTTGTAGACCGGGTCATAGCGGTTGGGAATGCCGTCGCCGTCGACGTCCCAGCGCCGCGGCTCGCGGTAGTGCGGGCCATACGGGCGCCGATGGCCGTCGCGGTACGCGTACGGCTGCTGCACGTAGAACGGTGCCGGCTGCACGTACACGGGTGCCGGGTACGTGACGACGCGGCCGGGCTGGGTGTACACCGGCACGCCGACCGGCGCGCCGACGGTGACGGACCACTGCACGTCGGCGTGGCCCGCGTGCGCGGCGGCGCTGCCGAGCACCCCGGCCATGGCCAGCGCGCCGGCGACGATCCACTTGCTCTTGCTCATCACGAACTCCTGGTGGGTTGGCATGGGCGCATCTTCTGCCTCCGACCATGAACGAAAGCTGAACCGACGGCAGGTTTTCAGGGCGCGGGCAACACGATGTGCACCCGCCCGCCGCCCAGGTCGGAGCGCCCCAGGTGCAGCTGGCCTTCGTGGCTGGCCACCAGCTCGTTGACCACCGCCAGGCCCACGCCATGGCCGGGCACCTGCTCGTCGCCGCGCACGTGCAGCTGCAGCACCGACTCGGTGTCGCTGAAGCCGGGGCCGTCGTCGTCGACGCGGATGTGCAGCCCGTCCGCCTCGCGCACGACGGTCACGCTCACCCGCTGCCGCGCCCACTTGGCGGCGTTGTCCAGCAGGTTGCCGAACATCTCGAAGGCATCGCCTTCGTCGATGCGCCAGCTGAGGTCCGGCGGGCAGTCCAGCGCAAAGGCCAGGCCCTTCTCCGCATACACCTTCAGCAGCGAATCACGGATGCGGCCGAGCACCGGCGCCAGCGCCAGGTAGGGCACGAAGCGCGTGGCGCCGCTGGCGGCGGCCCGCCCCAGCTGGTGCTGCACGATGTCGTCCATGCGCGCCACCTGCTCGTTCACGGTGGGCGCCAGGCGGGCCGGGTCGTCCAGCGCGGTGCGCAGCACGGCCAGCGGCGTCTTCAGGCTGTGCGCCAAAAAGCTCAGCGCCTCCTTGTAGCGGGTCTGGCGCACGCGTTCCTGGCGGATCAGGGTGTTGAGGTTGGTCGTCAGCGCCGAGATCTCCGCCGGGTAGCGGCCGGCGATCTCCGCCTGCTCGCCATGCTCGATGCGGCGCACCTCGCGCGCGATGCGGCGCAGCGGCGACAGGCCCCATTCCAGCAGCAGCGTCTGTGCCAGCAACAGCAGCACCACGGCGCCACCGAGCCAGGTCCACAGGGTGCGCTGGAAGATGCCCACCTCGCGGTCGAACTCGGCCTTGTCCTCCAGCACCGACAGCACCAGCGGCGCGGCCTGGGCGCGGCCGGCCCAGCTGACGCCATAGCCGATGGCGAGATAACTTCTGTTCGCAGCGGCCAACGTTTCCTGCCGCCACTGCCCCACCGCCACGCCGCGCTGGAAGGGCGGGCTGACGCCGACGGCCGAGGCCGATTGCCAGGCCTGCTGCCGGTCGACGTTGACGACGCTGGCGTACAGGCCCGAGCCCGGCAGCGACAGGCGCGGCTCGGGCAGCGACTCGGGCATGACCAGGTTGCCAGCGGCATCCACTTCGGCCCCCGCCAGCAGCAGGTAGATGGTGCTGCGCAGCTGCGCGAAATGGGCCGCGCGCACGCTGTCCACGTGGGCGCGCTGCACCGCCAGGCCGGCCCCGGCGACGAAGGCCACCAGCACCAGCGTGGCGCCGATGATCAGGCGGGCGCGGATCGAATCGCGGAACCTCATCCGGACAGGTGCGCGGACGTCACCCGACGGTGAAGCGGTAGCCGCGGCCGCGCAGGGTCTCGATGGGCGCGAGGCTGCCATCCGGGTCCAGCTTGCGGCGCAGCCGGCCGATCAGCACCTCCAGCACGTTGCTGTCGCGGTCCTCGTCGTGCGGGTAGAGGTAGTCGGCCAGCTCCTGCTTGCTCACCACGCGCGCGCGTTCGCGCACCAGGTACTCGAGCAGGCGGTATTCGTAGGCGGTGAGGTCCATGGCCGCGCCGTTCAGGGTCACGGCCTGGGCGGCCAGGTCGATGGCGATCGGCCCCAGGGTCAGCACGTTCGAGGCCGTCTTCAGCGACCGCCGCAGCAAGGCCTTGATGCGCGCGGCGAGCTCGGGGTATTCGAAGGGCTTGACCAGGTAGTCGTCCGCGCCGGCTTCCAGCCCCAGCACCTTGTCCTGCCAGCTGCCGCGGGCGGTGAGGATCAGGATCGGCAGGGTGCGGCCGTCGGCCCGCAGCCGCTGCACCACGGCCTGGCCGTTCAGCTTGGGCAGGCCCAGGTCGACGATGGCCAGGTCCACCGGGTACTCGCGGGCCTGGAAGAGCCCGTCTTCGCCGTCCGCGGCCTGGTCCACGCGGTAGCCGTCCGCTTCCAGCTTGCGGGCCAGCCCGAGCCGCAGCGCGGCATCGTCCTCGATCAACAACAGGCGCATGCCGTGCCTAACCCTTAAAGCGGGCGTCCGCTCTCGGCGTCGATCAGGATGACCCGCACCTCGCCCTGCGCGGTGAGGACCTTCACCCGCCACACCGGCCGGCGGCCGGCCTCGGTCTTCTCGACCGACAGCACGCGGCCCTGGCTCACGCGCTGCGCGGCCGCTGCCGCCTCGTCACGGCTGATGTCGGCCCAGGCGGCCGAGGCCAGCACGAGCAGCGAGGCGCAGAGGAGCTTGGGCAAGGACTTCATGGAGCGGGGGATCGTACTACCCAACCAGCCGCGTCAAACCGGGTCCACGGACACGCGCACGCGCAGCGTCGGGCCGGGGTTGTCGCGCATCACCGTCGTGAACATCTGGCCGCGGTATTCGTAGCTGACGTCGTAGCCGACGATGCGGCTGCGCACCTCGTTGACCGGGCGGCAGGTGGTGACCTCGCGCGGCACCTCTTCGTAGGAATCGCCGCGCTCGCGGTTGGCGATGCGGTCGCCGGCCACGGCACCCACCACCGCGCCCAGGGCGGTCGCCGCCTCGCGGCCATGGCCCTTGCCCACCTGGTTGCCCAGCACGGCACCGGCCACGCCGCCGATCACCAGGCCGCCCGGGGTGTACTGCGGTCCGACCGAACGCCGCTCGCTCACCCAATGCCGGGTGCACTCCTCGCGCGGCACGTTCACGGTCTCGTAGCGCGGCTCCACGCTGCGCACGCGCGCCTGGTCGAAGAAGGGCTCGGCGGCGTGGGCGCCGAA
>CBIHPZ010000591.1:0-3241 GCA_966211865.1 uncultured Aquabacterium sp. | reverse complement strand
CATGACCTCTGCGCTCGCGGCCTGGGCTCAGCTGATCGGCGCGCTGGGCGACGCGGCCTGGCTGGTCGATGCCGCCGGGGCGCGCGTGCTGGCGGCCAACGGCGCGGCGTCCCAGCTGCTGGGGCTGCCCGCCGAGACCCTGGTCGGCATGGCCGCCGAGCAGTTGATCGCCACGCCGGAAGACCTGGCCTTCTGGGACGAGGTGCGCGCCGGCCGCGCCGGCGCGGGCGCCTGGCTGGAATCGCACACCGTGCTCGTCCACGCCAGCGGCCGGCTGGTGAAGGTGCAGCGCCGCATGCAGGCGCTGGCCGAAGGGGCCGGTGAACCGGCCAGGACCTTCCTCGTCACCGTGCAGGACCGCACGGAGGCCGAGCGCCAGGCGCACGAGCGCGAGACGCTGGTGGCCGAGCTGCAAGCGACGCTGGAATCCACCGGCGACGGCATCCTGGTCACCGACCTGGCCGGCCGCATCACCGCCTTCAACCGCCGCTTCGCGCAGCTGTGGGGCATGCCCGAAGAGCTGCTGGTCGAACGCAACGACGAGGCGGTGTACGACTGGATGCGCCGCAGCGTCGTCGACCCCGATGGCTACCAGCGCCGCCTGGCCGCGATCCGCGACGCGACGCTGATGCAGGCGCATGAACGCATCGAGCTGCTCTCGGGCCGCGTGCTGGAACGCGTGACGCAGCCGCAGGCGGCCCAGGGCCGGCCCAACGGCCGCGTGTGGGCCTTCCGCGACCGCACCGAGCTGGAATCGGCCAGCCAGCGCATCACCGCGCTGTCGACCACCGACGGCCTCACCGGCCTGCACAACCGCCGCCAGCTGGCGGACACGCTGGTCGAATCCATCCGCCAGGCGCGCCGCAGCGAAGGCACGCTGGCGCTGCTGATCCTGGACCTGGACCGCTTCAAGCAGATCAACGACAGCCTGGGCCACGAGATCGGCGACCGGGTGCTGATGGACGCCGCCGAGCGGTTGAAGAGCTGCCTGCGCCAGGGCGATTCGGTGGCGCGCATCGGCGGCGACCAGTTCGCGCTGGTGGTGCAGCGGGTGGACCACCGGGGTGCCGAAGCCGCGGCCCAGCGCGTGCTGGAAGCCATCTCGCGCCCGTGCTCGGTGGATGGCCTGCAGTTCACGCTGACCTGCTCGGTGGGCCTGGCGCTGTTCCCGATGGACGGCGACGACGGCGACGAGCTGGTGCGCCACGCCGAAACCGCGATGCAGCGCGCCAAGGCCGGCGGCCGCGCGGGCTTCCGCTTCCACCAGCCGCAGCACGACGCCGACCTGCGCCAGCGCATGCGCCTGGACCACGCGATGCGGCAGGCGCTGGCGTCGAACCGCTTCCGGCTCAAGTACCAGCCGCAGATCGACCTGCGCACCGGCCAGGTGATCGGGGCCGAGGCGCTGATCCGCTGGCGCGACCCCGAGCTGGGCGAGGTGTCGCCCGCCGACTTCATTCCGGTGGCCGAGGACTCCGGCTTCATCGTCGCCATCGGCGACTGGGTGCTGTCGCAGGCCGTGCGCCAGGCCGCGCGCTGGCGCGCCGAGGGGCTGGTGATGCCGGTGTCCATCAACGTCTCGGCCCTGCAGTTCCAGCAGGCCGACTTCATCGACCGCGTGGCCACCGTGCTGCGCGAGAACGAGCTGCCGGGCTCGCTGCTGGAGCTGGAGCTGACGGAATCCATCCTCGTCCATGACGCGGACGAGGCCCTGGCGCGCTTGTCGCTGCTGTCCAAGATGGACGTGCGGCTGGCGATCGACGACTTCGGCACCGGCTATTCCAGCCTGGCCTACCTCAAGCGCTTCCCGATCGAGCGGCTGAAGATCGACCGCAGCTTCATCCAGGGCATTCCGCAGGTGGAAAGCGACGCGGGCATCGTGCGCGCCATCGTGCAGATGTCGGTGGCGCTGGGCATGAAGGTGATCGCCGAGGGCGTCGAGACCGAGCCGCAGCGCGCCTTCCTGCTGGACGCCGGCTGCGACCAGTTCCAGGGCTTCCTGTACGCGCCGGCGCTGGACGCGCTGAGCTTCGACGAGCGGGTGCAGGGCCGGCCGCGCGGCACCAAGCCGCAGCTGAGCCTGGTCGGCGGACGCTGACCGGCGCGCGCGCCGCGGTCCACCGGGGCGCGACGGTGCCCGCCTGTGCGTGCCGGGAGGCATTCCGTGAACGCCGGGTGAACGCCCTGAACGCCGGTGAATGCCGGGGAATGCCGGTGAATGCTGGTGAATGCATGCCGGCGGATGTCGTAGCCGCCGGCGCCAGCCGCCCGTCGCACCGCGCGCCCATCGGGCACGCCGCCTGCTGCGCGCCTGAACCCCGTCCGGTTGCGACGGTCCGTGAATTTTTCTAGAGTCGCCGCAACCCCACCCGCTGCGTGGAGCGTCATGCAGGCCCTGGAAGCGCTGGTTCGCGACAAGTTCGACAACCTCGGTGCCCCCGCGGCGCTGGTCTTGCCGGGCGGGCAGCGCTTCGGCAGTGCGGACGCGCGGGTCACCGTGCACCTGAAGGACATGCGCTCGCTGGCCCACGTGGCGGCGGGGCAGGTGGGCAAGCTGGCCGAGGACTACGTCGAAGGCCACGTCGAGATCGACGGCAACATGCGCGACCTGATGGCCACCGCGGCCCTGCTGGTGGGCGGCGACCCGACGGCCGGCGGCGTGGAACGCGGGCCGTGGCGCTGGTGGCGCGGGCTGATGAACCGCGGCAAGTCGCTGAACCGGCACAGCGCCGACGCCGATGCGAAGCAGGTCCAGTTCCACTACGACGTCTCCGACGACTTCTACGCGCTGTGGCTGGACCCGCGCCGCGTCTACTCCTGCGCCTACTACAGCGAACCGTCGATGACGCTGGCCCGCGCGCAGGAAGCCAAGCTGGACCACATCTGCCGCAAGCTGATGCTGCGCGAAGGCGAGCGCTTCCTCGACGTGGGTGCCGGCTGGGGCGGCCTGCTGCTGTGGGCGGCCGAGCACTACGGCGTGCGCGCCACCGGCATCACGCTGTCGAAGAACCAGCATGCGCACGTCAACCGGCTGATCAAGGACCGTGGGCTGGCCGGCCGCGTGCGCATGGAGCTGCTGGACTACCGCGCGCTGCCCGAGCACGAGCCCTGGGACAAGATCGCCTCGGTGGGCATGTTCGAGCACGTGGGCGCGGCGCTGCTGCCGACCTACTTCGACAAGCTGCTGCGCCTGCTCAAGCCCGGCGGCCTGCTGATGAACCATGGCATCACCGCCGGCGGC
>CBIHPZ010000590.1:0-3242 GCA_966211865.1 uncultured Aquabacterium sp. | reverse complement strand
CCACCCAGGTGGATGCGGGCGCGCAGGGCCTGCAGCGGCACGTCGCCCAGCGCGGACGCCTGCAGCTCGTCCAGCGCGAACTCGCGCACCACCAGTTCCAGCGGCAGCTTCAGGTGCTCGGGCGGCGGGCGCTGGTTGGTTTGCGGCCGGTCGGGCAGGGTCAGGTGCGCCTGGCGCGCGGCCAGGCGGTCGAACCACACCAGCGCCCAGGCGCCGGGCACCTCGCTGCGGTACAGGCCCAGGCCGTCCCAGGCCACGCCGGACAGGCGCAGTTCGCCGCCTTCGCCGAAACGCCAGGTCAGCGTTTCGGCGCTGAAATCGCCGATCAGCCGGCCTTGCGGGTTCACCACCTCCACGCCCGGCAGGCGCGACAGCAGCCACGCCGTGCCGTTCTCAGAGCGCAGCGCCCACCAGCCGCCAGCGCCCGCGGCCAGCAGCACCAGCAGCAGCAGGGCGGCCAGGGCGGCCAGCCAGCGGCGCGCGCGGTGGCGGGCCGGGAGCGGGGGCGGCGGCGATGGAGGCGGCGGTGTGGCCGCGGACGGATAAGCCGGAACCTGAGCGTCCATGGCCGCGCCCGATCCCGTCAGAAGGACATGCCCGCGCTCAGGTGCACGCGCACCTTGCGGTCGTCCACGCCATAGGCCACGTCGAACTTCAGCGGCCCCACCGGGCTGCGGTAGCGCACCCCCACGCCCACGCCCACCTTGGGCCGCAGCTCGCTGAAGCGCGCGGCCGCATCGCCCGCGTCGACGAAGGCCGCGCCCCACAGCTGCGGCAGGCGCTGCGACACCGGCCGCGCGATCTCGGCGCTGGCGGTGAGCAGCGAGCGGCCGCTGGTGACCACGCCGTCCACCTTCGGGCCCAGGCTGCGGTAGTCGTAGCCGCGCACGGATTCATCGCCGCCGGCGCGGAACAGCATGGTGTCCGGCACGCCCACGCTGCGCCTGGCGAACACCTGGCCCAGCTCCACCCGGGCGGTGGCGTGCCATTGGTTGGGCAGCGGGCGGAAGACCATCACCCGCCCATAGGCGCGGGCCACCGGGCCGCTGTCCGCCGTGCTGCTGCGGGCATAGCCGGCGGCGCCCTGCAGCAGCACCGCGCGGCCCTTGGTGGGCAGCAGCAGGCTGTCCACGTCGCGGCGGTTGACGCTCACATTGGCCGTCAGCGCCTGGGCGCGGCTGTCGGTGGGCTTGCGCACGATGGCGTTGTCGTACTCGGCGTAGACCTGGCGCTCCAGCCGCGGGTCTTCCCAGGCGCGGCCCAGGCGCAGGCGCAGCGAGTCGCGGTCTTCGTCGGTGCCGCGCCAGCGCTCCACCTCGCCGGCGATCAGGTTGCGGCGGAAGCCTGACTTCGGATAGGAGCGGTAGTCGAAGCTCAGCGCCTTGCGCTGCGGGCCCAGCTCCAGCTTGTTCAGCGTGGTCCAGCGCAGGCCGAAAGGCTGGCGGTGCACATGCTCCAGCGAGCCGCGCACGCCGGTGTCGGTGCTGGCACCCAGGCCCAGGGTCAGCTTCTGCAGCTGCTGCTCCTGCACCCGCACGGTGACGGGCGCGGCGGCGGCGCGCTGGGGATTGGTGTCGATCTCGGCCACCGCGCCTTCGAAGAGGCCGGTGCGCACCAGGCGCTCCTGCAGGTCGATCAGCCGCTGCTCGGTGTACGGCGTGCCGGGCGAGAAGGGCGCCACGTTGCGCACCACGCGCTCGTCGTAGCGCTTGAGGCCTTCGATGCGCAGCTCGCCGAAGTGGAAGAGCGGGCCGCTTTGCGCGGTGGCGGACAGCGCGGCGCTGTTGTCGCGCCGGCTCACGGCCGCATCCGTGGCCGACCACAGTGCAGTGGGGTAGCCGCCGGCGTGCAGGCGGCCCAGCGTGGCGTTCTTGGCGTCGGTCCAGGCTTCCTGCCCGAAGGGCTCGCCGGGCTTCAGCGGCCATTCCGCATCCAGGCGCCTCAGCAGCGCCTGCGCATCCGGCTGCCCGGCGTCGGCGCGCTGGCGCAGCTCGCCCTGGAAGTCCAGCTGCAGCCCCTGCACCACGGTGCGCGGCCCCGTCTGCACGGCCACGCGCACCAGCGGCAGGCCGGTGGCGTCGGGGGGCAGGCGGTCCACCGACACCAGCGGGTTGAAGTAGCCCTGGGTGGCCAGCAGCGCACGCGCCTGTTCGGGCGCCTGCGCCACCAGGCGGTCCAGCTCGGCGCTGGTCAGCCCTTCACGCGCGGGCGCATCGCGAAAGCGCGCCAGGTCCAGGTGCTGGGACAGCATGTCACGCAACGCACGCGGCGCCTGCACTTCCAGGCGATAACGCGCACGGCGCTCGTCCACGGCGGCGCCGGTGGCGCCCTGTTCGTCCGACTTCTTGCCACCGCGCAGCAAGGCGCAGCCGGCCAGCGAGCACAGCAGCACGACCGTGATGCCGCCGGTCAGGAGGGGTTGAAGGCGCATGGGCGCGGCAGGCAATCGCCATGCCCGGGAGCGTCCCGGCATGGCGTGCAAAGAAACGGGCAGGCCGGCGCGTGCCAGCCTGCGGTGGTGCCGCGGGCCGGCGCGGCAGCGCGCCGGCCTGGCGCGGCAAGGTCACTTGCCGTCGCGGTCCGAATCGCCGGGGACGGCGCGTTCCACGGTGTCGCTCACGCGGTGCCAGGCGTCACGGGTGGCGTGCTTGGCGCGGTCCCATTCCAGCGACGAGGTGCCGCGGGCGGTGTTCCAGTCGCGGCTCAGGTCCACGTCCAGGTCGTCGAACTGGCGGTCCGGGTACTTCTGGTAGGCATCCACGCCATAGCGGTAGGCCGGGCCGTAGTCGTCATAGGTCGAGCCGCTGGCCACGTACGGACGGGACGTGTAGTTCTCGCGCCAGTAGGTGTCTTCGGCGGCGGGGTTCAGCGCCTTGCCGGCACCGCGGCCCATCAGGCCACCGGCCACCGCGCCCACGGCCGCGCCAATGGCGGCGCCCACCGGGCCGGTGACGCCGCCCACGGCCGCGCCGGCCGCCGCGCCACCCATCACGCCGCCCGCGGCGCCACCCACCACGGCGCCGACACCGGTGGCCACCGGATGGCCGTCCGTCGCGTCGTCAACCTTGCGTTCCATGTTTCCAGGCGTGTTCATGTCTTGCTCCTTCCAGTGTTTCCAGTGTTGGGCACTGCACCTTGCAGCACCCCTCAAGGCTAGTGGCCGGGGGGCGCGCGCGGCGTCGGCGCAAAGGCCGAGACGGCGTGTGGAAGGGCACGACAGCGCGTAGGCCGCGGCCTACAGG
>CBIHPZ010000589.1:0-3250 GCA_966211865.1 uncultured Aquabacterium sp. | reverse complement strand
TCTTCGGCACCACCACCTGGCCATTGATGTTGGTCGGGATGCCGCCCATCTGGTAGTGGATGGTCGGCACCACGGGGATCGGCTCCTTCGTGATGTCGACGTTGGCGAAGTTGTGGCCGATCTCCAGCACGCTGGGCAGGCGCTTGGCGATGGTCTCCGCGCCCAGGTGGGTCATGTCGAGCTGGATGTAGTCCTTGTTGGGACCGCAGCCGCGACCTTCCTTGATCTCCTGGTCCATGCAGCGCGAGACGAAGTCGCGCGGCGCCAGGTCCTTCAGGGTCGGGGCGTAGCGCTCCATGAAGCGCTCGCCGTTGATGTTGCGCAGGATGGCGCCTTCGCCGCGGCAGCCTTCGGTCAGCAGCACGCCCGCGCCGGCCACGCCGGTGGGGTGGAACTGCCAGAACTCCATGTCCTGCAGCGGAATGCCCGAACGCGCGGCCATGCCGAGGCCATCGCCGGTGTTGATGAAGGCGTTGGTGGATGCGGCATAGATGCGGCCGGCGCCGCCGGTCGCGAACAGCGTGACCTTGCCTTCGAGGATGTAGACCTCGCCGGTCTCCATCTCGAGCGCGGTCACGCCCAGCACGTCGCCATCGGCGTCGCGGATGATGTCCAGCGCCATCCATTCGACGAAGAACTGCGTGCGCGCCTTCACGTTCTGCTGGTACAGCGTGTGCAGCATCGCGTGGCCGGTGCGGTCGGCCGCGGCGCAGGCGCGCTGCACCGGCTTCTCGCCGTAGTTGGCGGTGTGGCCGCCGAAGGGGCGCTGGTAGATGGTGCCGTCCGGGTTGCGGTCGAACGGCATGCCGAAGTGCTCGAGTTCGTAGACGACCTTCGGCGCCTCGCGGCACATGAACTCGATGGCGTCCTGGTCACCGAGCCAGTCGGAGCCCTTGACGGTGTCGTAGAAGTGGAAGTGCCAGTTGTCCTCGCTCATGTTGCCGAGCGAGGCACCGATGCCGCCCTGCGCGGCCACGGTGTGCGAACGGGTCGGGAAGACCTTGGACAGCACCGCAACGTTCAGGCCCGCGCGGGCCAGTTGCAGCGAGGCGCGCATGCCGGAGCCACCGGCCCCGACGATCACGACATCGAACTTTCTCTTAGCGACGGCAGCCATTCTCAAAGTCTCCACAGCACTTGCACGGCCCAGCCGCAGCAGCCCACCAGCCAGGCGATGGTGGCGACCTGCGCCACCAGCTTCACGCCCACGGGCTGGATGTAGTCCATCCACACGTCACGCATGCCGACCCACGCGTGGTACGCCAGCGAAACGATGACGACGAAGGTCAGCACCTTCATCCATTGCGCGGCAAAGATGCCCGCCCACTTCTCGTAGCCCATCGGGCCGGGCAGCAGCACCTGCACCAGCAGCACGAGGGTGAAGAGGGCCATCAGCCCCGCGGTGACGCGCTGGCTGAGCCAGTCGCGGAAGCCGTAGTGCGCGCCGACGACGAGGCGCTTGGAACCGTAGTTGGTGGCCATGTTCGAGCCCTCCTTCAGTACAGGCCGAACAGCTTGGCGCCGAGCAGCACGGTGAGCACCGTGCTGAGGCCCACCGTGACCATGGCCGACGAGCGGCCCTGTTGCTTGCTGACGCTGTGCGTCACGTCCATCCACAGGTGGCGCAGGCCGGCCATGGCGTGGAACAGGTAGGCCCAGATCAGGGCCAGCACCACCAGCTTGACGAGCACGCCGGGCACCGGACCGATGCCGGCGACGAAGGCGCTGGCGAAGGTGTCGTAGGAGATCTCGGAGGTGACGCTCCTGTCGAAGAGCCAGATCACGAAGGGCAGCAGGAAGAACATCAGCATGCCGCTGCCGCGGTGCAGGATCGACACGACGCCTGCAATGGGTAGGCGGTACTGCAGCGCCTCGATCAGGCGCATGTTCGCGCCGGGTCTTGCTTTCGAGATCTCAGGCATGGGAAGCGTCTCTTTGTAATCCGGTGAAACCTGAAGAGTTTATTGCAACGCAGCAGGCTTACCGGAAGCTTTGGCATGCGCGCAACGCAGGCTTCAACTGAGTTCGTTGCGATAGAAATGCTGCTCGGTGTTGTAGAGGCCGCGGCGCAATTCCACCGGCTTGTCGCCATAGGTGAAGGACAAGCGCTCGACACTGAGCAGCGGCGTGCCTTCGGGCACGGCCAGCACGTCGGCCGTCGCGGCATCGGCGGCCACGGCGCGGATCTTTTCCTCGGCGCGGATCATGCGCACGCCGAACTCGGCCTCGAACATGCCGTACATCGGGCCCTTGTAGTCGGCCAGGCGCTCGGCGGTGAGGCCCTTGAACAAGGTGCCGGGCAGCCAGATCTCGTCGAAGACCACGGGCTTCGCATTCGCCACCAGCAGGCGGCGCAACAGCACCACGGCGTCGCCGCTCTTGCAGTCCAGCGCGCGGGCGACCGGCGCGGGCGCGCGCAGGCGGCTGCAGTCGATCAGGCGGCGCTCCATGTCGGGCGTGACGCCGTCGTCGGCCGTGAGGCGCAGGAAGCGGTACTGCACCTGCTGCTCCGCGTGCGTGGCCACGAACGTGCCCTTGCCCTGGCGGCGCACCAGCAGGTTCTCGGCCGCGAGCTCGTCGATGGCCTTGCGCACCGTGCCCTGGCTCACCTTGAAGCGGGCGGCCAGGTCCAGTTCGCTCGGAATGGCCTCGCCCGGCTTCCACTGCCCGGCCTGCAGCTCGCGCGTGATCAGCCCCTTGATCTGCTGGTACAGCGGGCTGAAGGCGGGCGCGGCCTCGCCGACCGGATCGGCAACGGGCGGCGGCAGCGGCGAGACGGGCGGGGGTGGCATCGGCCCGGATTGCATCACAAGCCCGAAGGGCACGTCTAGCAAATGCTGACAGTTGTCTTATAGAAGACATAAGACCTTTGACAAGACTTCGGGGCAACCCCTAGACTGGCCTACACTCTTCGCTTTCGCATCGCCGCCCGCCCGCGCGCTTCCTGGTGTGAGGTACTGAAGCCACCACCTTGGCGCAGCCGCCGTCGCGGGGGCCCCTAGGTTTCCCTCCCACTCATCCGCCTGGAGTTCCCCATGAGCAAGAAGCCCGTCCGCGTGGCCGTCACCGGCGCCGCCGGCCAGATCGGTTATGCCCTGCTGTTCCGCATCGCCTCCGGCGAGATGCTGGGCAAGGACCAGCCCGTGATCCTGCAGCTGCTGGAGATCCCCGACGAGAAGGCCCAGAAGGCGCTCAAGGGCGTGATGATGGAGCTGGAAGACTGCGCCTTCCCGCTGCTGGCCGGCATGGA
>CBIHPZ010000588.1:0-3251 GCA_966211865.1 uncultured Aquabacterium sp. | reverse complement strand
CGCCATGATGACGATGTAGCTGTTCTGCAGCACCAGGTTGGTCAGGTTCAAGGGCCGCAGCAGGGTGCCGTCGGTCAGCACCTGGAACAGCACCATGATCGCGACGAGCGAGATCAGCATGCCGTAGTCGCGCAGGTTGTTCTTCACGAAGCCGCGGTGCGCGGGCTTGGGCGGCGTCGGTGCGCCCAGCACGGCGGCGGGGTCCGACACGAGGCGCTCAGCCATGGGCCATCTCCTGCTCGCCCCGCTGCGGCTCGCCGCTGTTGACGATGGCCCGCATGATGCGCTCCTGCGTCGCCTCGCGGCCATTGAACTCAGCGACGAAGCGGCCTTCGTTCATCACCACGATGCGGTCGCACAGCCCCAGCAGCTCGGGCATCTCGGAAGAAATCATCAGGATGCCTTTGCCCTCGCTCGCGAGCTGGTCGATGATGGTGTAGATCTCATATTTCGCGCCGACGTCGATGCCGCGCGTCGGCTCGTCCAGGATCAGCAATTCGGGTTTCGAGAACAGCCACTTCGCCAGCACCACCTTCTGCTGGTTGCCGCCCGACAGGTGCACCACCGGCTGCTGCACGCCGGCGCAGCGGATGTTCAGTGCGCGGCGGTATTCGGTGGCCACGCGGTGCTCTTCGCCTTCGGAAATCACCGCCGCGGCGGACACCGCTTCCAGGTTCGCCAGCGTGATGTTGCGGCGGATCTGGTCGTCCAGGATCAGGCCCAGGCCCTTGCGGTCTTCGGTCACATACGCAATGCCGTGGCGGATCGCCTGCTCCACCGTGCGCACGTCCACCGGCTGCCCGCGCATCAGCACCTGGCCGCTGATGCGCTGCCCGTAGCTGCGGCCGAACACGCTCATCGCGAATTCGGTGCGGCCCGCGCCCATCAGCCCGGCAATGCCGACGATCTCGCCGCGCCGCACGCTCAGGTTCACGCCCTTGATCAATTCCCGATCGGCATGCAGCGCGTGGTGCACGCGCCAGTCGCGCACCTCGAACACCGTGTCGCCGATGCGCGGGTGGCGTGGCGGATAGCGGTCGGCCATCTCGCGGCCGACCATCTGCCGAATGATGCGGTCTTCACTGGCCGGCGCACTGCGGCAATCGATGGTTTCCACCGTCGCGCCGTCGCGCAGCACGGTGATGGCGTCGGCCACCTGCGTCACTTCATTGAGCTTGTGCGAGATCAGGATCGACGCAATGCCCTGCGCCTTCAGCTCCATCAGCAGCGCCAGCAGCGCCGCGCTGTCGGTCTCGTTCAGGCTCGCGGTCGGCTCGTCCAGGATCAGCAGCTTCACGTCCTTGGACAGCGCCTTCGCAATCTCCACCAACTGCTGCTTGCCCACGCCCAGGTGCGTGACCAGCGTGGTCGGCGATTCCTTCAGGCCCACCTTGGCCAGCAGCGCGCGGGTGCGGGCACAGGCCTCGAACCAGTCGATGACGCCGTGTTTTGCCGGCTCATTGCCGAGGAAGATGTTCTCGGCAATCGACAGCAACGGCACCAGCGCCAGCTCCTGGTGAATGATGATGATGCCGACCGCTTCGCTCTCGGCGATGTTGGCGAAGCGGCGCGGCTGGCCCTGGAACACGATCTCGCCGCTGAAGGAGCCGGCGGGGTAGACCCCGCTCAGCACCTTCATCAGCGTCGACTTGCCGGCACCGTTCTCGCCGACGATGGCGTGGATCTCGCCGGCGCGCACGCGCAGGTTCACGTCGTCCAGCGCATTCACGCCCGGGAAGGTCTTCGTGATCCCGCGCATCTCGAGGATGGCATCCACCGCGTCTCCTGGCATCGGCATGGGGCCTTTGGAAGCGTTCTGACAGCCGCTTCTTTGGCGCGTTACTTGATTTGCGCCTCGGTGTAGTAGCCGCTCGTCACCAGCACCTCCTTCCAGTTGCTGGCGTCCACGCTGACCGGCTTCAACAGGTAGGAGGGCACCACCTTCACGCCGTTGTTGTAGGTGGTGGTGTCGTTCACCGGCACCGGCTTGCCGCTGAGCAGGGCGTCCACCATGTTGGCGGTGACCTTCGCCAGCTCGCGCGTGTCCTTGAACACGGTGGCCGTCTGCTCCTTGGCCAGGATGGACTTCACCGACGGGATCTCCGCGTCCTGCCCGGTCACCACCGGCATCGGCTGCTTGGGCGTGCCGTAGCCCACGCCCTTCAGCGACGAGATGATGCCGATCGACAGCCCGTCGTAGGGCGACAGCACCGCATCGACCTTGGCCTGCGTGTAGTAGGCCGACAGCAGGTTGTCCATGCGCGCCTGCGCCACCGCGCCGTCCCAGCGCAGGGTGGACACCTTGTCCATGCCCATCTGCTTGCTGCGCACCACCAGCTTGCCGCTGTCGAGATACGGCTTCAGCACCGACATGGCGCCGTTGTAGAAGAAGAAGGCGTTGTTGTCGTCCGGCGAGCCGCCGAACAGCTCGATGCTGAACGGCCCTTTCGCCTCCTTCAGCTTCAGCGCCTTCTCGATGTAGCCGGCCTGCAGCACGCCGACCTGGAAGTTGTCGAAGGTGGCGTAGTAGTCGACGTTCTTCGAATTGCGGATCAGCCGGTCATAGGCAATCACCTTGATGCCCTTGTCCGCCGCCTTCTGCAAGGCATCCGACAAGGTGGTGCCGTCGATGGCGGCAATGACCAGGACCTTCGGCCCCTTGGTCATCATGTTCTCGATCTGCGCCAGCTGGTTCGGGATGTCGTCTTCCGCGTACTGCAGGTCGGTGCGGTAGCCCTTTTCCTTGAACACCTTCACCATGTTCGAGCCGTCGGCAATCCAGCGCGCCGACGACTTGGTCGGCATCGAGATCGCGACCAGGCCCTTGTCCTGCGCGACAGCCTGCTGCGCAAAGGCCAGCGTTCCGGCCGTGAATGCGGCCACCACCCATTGAATGAGCTTCATGTGTCGTCTCCCGGGGGATCAGTATTTGCGCTTCGGGAATTCGCGGGCCGCGACTTCCATCGGAAAGACCGTTTCCTCGGTCACGATGCGCTTGGGCAGCGCCTTGCCGGCCTGCAGGTCCTTCACGGCCTGCATCAGCTGCGGGCCCAGCAGGGGGCTGCATTCGACGCTGACGTTGAGCTTGCCGGCCATCATGGCCTCGAAGGCGCCCTTCACCGCGTCGATCGAGATGATGACGATGTCCTTCGCCGGCTTCAGCCCCGCTTCCTCGATGGCCTGGATGGCGCCGATGGCCATGTCGTCGTTGTGCGCGTAGAGCACGTTGATCTTCTTGCCCTCGGCCTTCA
>CBIHPZ010000587.1:0-3252 GCA_966211865.1 uncultured Aquabacterium sp. | reverse complement strand
TGCTTACGCCACCGCGCGGATGTTGGACGCCTGCGGGCCCTTCTGGCCCTGGGTCACTTCGAACTCCACGCGCTGGTTCTCGGCCAGGGTCTTGAAGCCCGTGCCCTTGATTTCGCTGAAGTGGGCGAAGAGGTCCTTGCCGCCGTTGTCCGGGGCGATGAAGCCGAAGCCCTTGCCCTCGTTGAACCATTTCACGATGCCAGTTTCGATGGCCATGTCGATCTTCCTTTCAAGTGCTGCGCCGGCACATGCCAACGCAGTGCAGAGACGCCAGAAATACACCTGATGGATCGACCGAACTGCCGGCGGGGAGCCGGCGGAGCAGAAGAGACCTCCGAGAGACGGTCTGAGCATGCCTACGGGGCGGATGGTACACGGGTTGGCCGTTTGGCGCAGAACTCTCGATCTGCCGGCAGAAGGGTCATTCAAGTCGACGCCTGGATAACACGTTATCGGAGCGGCTCAATTCCAGCGCCCTCCGGCCCGGTCGCTGCTCGGTCGCCGAACCACGCCGCCAGCGCCTCCACCATCACCCGCACCCGGTGCGGCGTGAAGCGCGCGCTGGGCAGCACGGCGTACAGCGGCGCCGCCTCGCCGTCGAAGCCGGGGAAGAGGCGCTGCATCTCGCCGGCGCGCACCGGCTCGTGCAGGTCGATCTCCGAGAGGTAGACCACGCCGCGGCCCTGGCGCCCCCACTGCAGCGCGACGGCCGCGTTGTCGCAGGCCAGGCGGCCCCGGATCGGCACGTCGATCGCTTGCGCGCCACCGCCCCCATCGGCACGCGGCGTGAAGCGCCAGCGGTCCAGCCTGCGGCCGCGCAGGCGGCCGATGATGCAGTCCAGCTCGGACAGCTCGGCCGGGTGCTGCGGCAGGCCATGCCGTTCAATGAAGCCCGGGCTGGCGAAGGCCTGGCGGTGCGCCGGCGACAGGAGCCGCGCGGCCAGGCTCGAGTCGGGCAGCGGACCGTTGCGCAGTGCCACGTCCACGCCGTCCTTCACCAGGTCCAGCCAGGAATCGCTGACCTGCAGGTCGATCTCCAGGCCCGGGTGCGTGGCCGCGAACTCGCCCAGCCAGGCGGCCAGCAGGCGCTGCGACATCGAACTGGACGCGGTGATGTTGATGCTGCCGACCAGTTCGCCGCGGTCGCCGCGCACCTTGGCCTGGCCCTCGGCCACGAGGTCGAGCGCGCGACGGGCGTGGTCGATCATCACCTCGCCCTCGGCGGTGGGGCGCACCGAGCGGGTGGTGCGGTCGAAGAGGCGCGCCCCCAGCGCCGATTCCAGCCGCTTCATGGCGGCGCTGACGGCGGCGGTGGACAGGCCGCAGCGCCGGCCCGCGGCGGTCAGGCTGCCCGTGTCTGCGGTGGCCAGCAGCACGCGCAGGTCGTCGAGATTGTCAAATGCCATCGAAGAGTCTTTTGACCTGAGGGCGCATTGTGATGGGGGGCCGCCGCTCCTAGAGTGCGGCGCCACACGCAACCACCCTGTCCATCCGCCCCATGCGACGCAGCCTTCCGCGCCTCCTGCCTTTCACCCTGGCCGCCCTGCTCGCGGCCTGTGCCAGCGCCCCGGCGGGCCTGCGCTACCAGGTGCCAGCCGACGAACTGGCGCGCACCGACAAGTACCTGGCCCCGGAGGCCGCCAGCGGCTACACCGAGAAGCCCGGCTGGGCGACCAGGCGCTACGCGGTGGCTGCCGCCAACCCGCTGGCCACCGATGCGGGCGACCAGGTGCTGAAGGCCGGCGGCTCGGCGATCGACGCCGCGATTGCGGTGCAGATGGTGCTGACGCTGGTGGAGCCGCAGTCCAGCGGCATCGGCGGCGGGGCCTTCGTGCTGCATTGGGACGGCCGCGCCGTGACCGCCTTCGACGGCCGCGAAACCGCGCCGGCCGCGGCCACCGAGGACCTGTTCCTGAAGGCCGACGGCAAGCCGATGGGCTTCCACGAGGGCGTGGTGGGCGGGCGCTCGGTCGGCACGCCGGGCACCTTGCGTGTGTTGCACCTGGCGCACCAGAAGCACGGCAAGCTGCCGTGGGCGCAGCTGTTCCAGCCGGCCATCACGCTGGCGGAGCAGGGCTTCCGCGTCAGCCCGCGGCTGCACACGCTGCTGAAGAGCGAGAAGTTCCTGCAGCAGGACCCCGTGGCCGCCGCGTACTTCCTGCAGCCCGACGGCCAGCCGCACCCGGTGGGCACGCTGCTGAAGAACCCGGCACTGGCCGCGACGCTGCGTGCGGTGGCCCAGGACGGGCCCGACGCCTTCTACCGCGGCGGCATCGCGCGCGACATCGTCGCCAAGGTGCGCGGCCATGCCAGCAACCCGGGCGTGCTCGCGGAGTCCGATCTCGCTTCCTATCAGGCAAAGACGCGGGAGGCGTTGTGCACCGACTGGCGGCGCTACCGCCTGTGCGGCTTCCCGCCGCCGTCGTCTGGCCACGTCGCCATCATGCAGATGCTGGGCATGCTGGAACACACGACCGCGGCCGGCGCCGCGCTGGACGCCGGCCTGCCCAGCGCGGACTTCCTGCACCGTTACACCGAGGCCGCGCGCCTGGCCTTCGCCGACCGCGCGATGTACCTGGGCGATCCCGATTTCGTCGCCCCGCCGGCCGGCGACTGGAAGAGCCTGCTGGCGCCCGACTACCTGAAGCAGCGCGCGGCGCTGATCGGACCCACCTCGATGAAGGTGGCGCAGGCCGGCGCGCCCGGCGGCGCCCAGCTGGCGCAGGCGCCGATGCCTGCGCAGCCGGAGTACGGCACCTCGCACATCTCCATCGTCGACGGCGATGGCCGCGCGGTGGCGATGACGACGACCATCGAAGACCAGTTCGGCGCGCGCCAGATGGTGCGTGGCTTCCTGCTGAACAACGAGCTGACCGACTTCTCGTTCACGCCGCGGGACGCGCAGGGCCGGCCTGTGGCCAACCGCGTGCAGCCCGGCAAGCGGCCGCGATCCAGCATGAGCCCGACGCTGGTATTCGACAAAGAGAGCGGCCAACTGGTGATGAGTGCCGGTTCGCCCGGCGGCGCGCTGATCATCCACTTCACCGCCAAGACGCTGCTGGGCACGCTGGCCTGGGGCCTGAACCCGCAGCAGGCCATCAGCCTGCCGAACTTCGGCTCCACCAACGGCCCGACCCTGCTGGAGGAACGGCGCTTCCCGCCGGCCACCGTGGAGGCGCTGAAGGCGCGCGGCCATGAGCTGCGCGAAACCGCGATGACCAGTGGCCTGCAGGCCATCCAGCGCGTGCCGGG
>CBIHPZ010000586.1:0-3260 GCA_966211865.1 uncultured Aquabacterium sp. | reverse complement strand
GGATCAACGACCTTGTAGAGGATGTCGGTGGCCAGGTTGATGAACATGGTCAGCACGGCCAGGTACACGGTGGTGGCCTGGATGACGGGGTAGTCGCTGCGGTTCACCGCCAGCAGCACCTCGCGGCCCAGGCCGGGGATGGAGAAGAACACCTCGATCAGGAACGAGCCGACGAAGATCGACGGCAGCTGCAGGCCGATGTTGGTGAGGATGGGGATCATCGCGTTGCGCAGCACGTGCTTGAACAGCACGGTGCCCTCGGTCAGGCCCTTGGCGCGCGCGGTGCGCACGTAGTCGTGGCCCAGCTCGTCGAGGAAGAAGCTGCGGTACAGCCGCGTCTGCGGCGAGATGCCCACCATCACCGCCAGCATCACCGGCAGCGGCACGTAGGTGGTGAGGTTGGTCCAGGTGGAATCGCTCCAGCCCTGCACCGGGAACCAGCCGAGCTGGAAGCCGAAGAGGTACTGGCCGACGATGATGTAGACCAGGAAGCTGATCGACAGCGCGACGGTGGTGACCACCATCAGCGCGCGGTCGGTGAGCGAGCCCCGCACGTACGAGACGCCCAGCGCGATCGGAATCGCCAGCAGCGTGTCCAGCAGCAGGATGGGGATCATCACCGTCAGCGTCGCCGGCAGGCGGGTGGCGAACAGGTTGCTCACCGCCTCGTTGGTGGCCCAGCTGCGGCCCCAGTCGAAGGTGGCGATCTGCTTGATGAAGATCCACAGCTGCACGTACCACGGCTCGTCCAGCCGCAGCTGCTGGCGAATGGCCGCGATCTGCTCTTGCGTGGCGTTCAGGCCGCCGAGGATTTCAGCGGGATCGCCGCCGAAGAAATGGAACAGCACGAACACCAGCAGCACCACGCCGATCAGCGTGGGAACCATCTGCCACAGGCGTCGTATCAGGTAGGCCGCCATGACACGAAACTCCAGGAAGGGTCGGGCGGGCATTGCGGAGCACACGGTGCGCCTGCCCTGGCGCTGGCCTCGTGCGACACCCACCGACATCAAAGAAGGAATGGCATTGCCGGCTCGTGGCCGCGCCACCCCATTTCAGGATGCGGCAGTTTAGGACCCGCCCCATATCCCGCCCTCCTATCGCAAACCCCGTGCCGGGGCGCGATTCACTTGTCCAGGCGGGTCGCTCCCATCGCATGGCCCTGCGCGCATTGGGCACGCAATGGGTGCGGACTCAGCGCAAACCCCCATCGCACAAACCCGGAGAGCCGCCTCGCCATGACGGCGCGATACCCGTGGGGTTCCCCGCCTGGTGGCGGGGCTTTCGCCGATGCGCGGCGGCGGAGTGGGGTTTTAGACTCAGCCGCTTCCGCACTATGCCCAAGCGTTCGCCGCCGCCACCCGTGGCCTTGCGAACCCCTTTCCATGAGCCGACCCTTGCTCCTGGCCCTGACCACGAGTCTGGTGCTGTCGTGGCCGCTGCCCAGCCGTGCGGCCGCGGGCAGCCCGCCGCCTGCAGGCGGCAGCGCCGTGGCCAGCGCGCCGGCGCCCGCCACCGCCGGCGCACCGAAAGTGCTGCGCTATGCCTTCCGCATTGCCGAGACGGCATTCGACCCACCGCAGATCACCGATCTCTATTCGCGCACCGTGGCGGCCAACATCTACGAGGCGCCGCTGGAATTCGCGTGGATGGCGCGCCCCTACCAGCTGCGCCCGGCCACGCTGGCCGCCATGCCGGAGGTGTCGGCCGACTTCAAGACCATCACGCTGCGCGTGAAGCCCGGCATCTACTTTGCCGACGACGCGGCCTTCCAAGGCAACAAGCGCGAGCTGACCGCGGCCGACTACGTCTATTCGATCAAGCGCCACTACGACCCGCAGTGGAAGAGCGGCAACCTCTACATCCTCGAGAACGCGAAGATCCTCGGCCTGTCCGAACTGCGCAAGCAGCTGATGGACGCGAAGAAGCCCTTCGACTACGACCGCGAGGTCGAAGGCCTGCGCGCGCTGGACCGCTACACCTGGCAGATCCGCTTCGCCGAGCCGCAGCCGCGCTTCCTCTATCAGCTGGCTGACGCGGCCTTCACCGGCGCCGTCGCGCGCGAGGTGGTGGAGCACTACGGCGACAAGATCGGTGCCCATCCGGTGGGCACGGGGCCCTTCCGCCTCACCCAATGGGTGCGTTCGTCCAGGATGGTGCTGGAACGCAACCCGGGCTACCGCGAGGTGCTTTACGACGAGGCGCCGCCGGCCGACCGCCCCGACCTGCAGGCCGCGGCCCAGGCCTTCAAGGGACGGCGGCTGCCGCTGGTGGACCGCGTCGAGGTGGCCATCATCGAAGAGAACCAGCCGCGCTGGCTGGCTTTCCTGAACCATGAGCAGGACCTGCTCGAAGAGCTGCCGCCCGAGTTCGCGCCGAACGCGATCCCGCACAACCAGCTGGCGCCCTACCTCGGCAAGCGCGGCATCGCGATGGAACGCTATGCGCGCGCGGACGTGGCCGTGTCCTACTTCGGCATGGAGAACCCGGTGGTGGGCGGCTACACGCCGGACAAGGTGGCGCTGCGGCGCGCGCTGGCCCTGGCGGTGGACGTGGAGCGCGAGATCCAGCTGGTGCGCCGCGGCCAGGCCATTCCCGCGCAGTCCTTCGTCGGCCCCAACACCTGGGGCTACGAGACCACCTTCAAGAGCGAGATGAGCGAGTTCAACCGCGCCAAGGCCCGGGCGCTGCTGGACCTGCACGGCTACACCGACCGGGACGGCGACGGCTGGCGCGACCTGCCGGACGGCAAGCCGCTGCTGCTGGAGTACGCCACGCAGCCCGACCAGCAAAGCCGGCAGCTCATCGAGCAGTGGAAGAAGAACATGGATGCGATTGGCGTGCGCATCGAGTTCAAGGCGGCGAAATGGCCCGAGAACCTGAAGGCCTCGCGCGCCGGCAAGCTGATGATGTGGGGCGTGGGCTGGTCCGCCACCACGCCCGATGCCAACAGCTTCCTGGAACTGGGCTACGGCCCCAACAAGGGCCAGGCCAACCATGCGCGCTTCGACCTGCCCGCCTTCAACGAGCTGCACGAGCGCCAGCGCCTGCTGCCCGACACGCCCGAGCGCGCTGGCATCATCGAGCAGCAGAAGAAGCTGGCGATCGCCTACATGCCTTACAAAGTACACGTCCACCGGATCTTCACCGACCTGACCCATCCCTGGGTCAAGGGCTACCAGCGCAATGTGTTCGTGCGCGATTTCTGGCGCTACGTGGACGTGGACATGGACGAGAAGCAGCGGAGGATCGGGCGATGA
>CBIHPZ010000585.1:0-3262 GCA_966211865.1 uncultured Aquabacterium sp. | reverse complement strand
TTCGGCCGCACCGGCAACGCCTTCGCGGCGCAGACCTTCGGCGTGACGCCCGACCTGATCGTGATGGCCAAGGGCCTGACCAACGGCTGCGTGCCGATGGGCGCGGTGGGCGTGAAGCAGGAGATCCACGACGCCTTCATGACCGGCCCCGAGCACCTGATCGAGTTCTTCCACGGCTACACCTACTCGTCGCACCCGCTGGCCTGCGCGGCCGGCCTGGCCACGCTGGAGACCTACGAGGACGACGGCCTGATGACGCGGGCCGCTCAGTTGCAGGGTTACTTCGCTGAGGCGCTGCATTCGCTGAAGGGCCTGCCGAACGTCATCGACATCCGCAACACCGGTCTCGTCGGCGGCGTCGAGCTGCAGGGCCTGCCCGGCGAGCCGGCCAAGCGCGCCTTCAACATCTTCCTGGACTGCTTCGACAAGGGCGTGCTGATCCGCACCACCGGCGACACCATCGCGCTGTCGCCGCCGCTGATCATCGAGCGCCAGCAGATCGACCAGATCATCGACACCGTGCGCGGCGCGATCCAGCGCGCGGCCTAATCACTAAACTACGCGGCAACCGCAACCGAGGACCTGCCTAGCGCCTACCTTATGAACTTCCTCAGCGCTGATCGTGAACTCACGCGCCACTCGTACTACGCCGCCACGGCCGTACGGGGCGAGGGGTATGCAGCGCTGGAAGGCGAGGCATCCTGCGACGTGGCCATCGTCGGCGGAGGACTCGCGGGCCTGTCGGCGGCCATCGAGCTGGCGCAGCGCGGGCATGCGGTGCGGGTGCTGGAGGCGCGGCAGGTCGGCTTCGGCGCCAGCGGGCGCAACGGCGGCCAGGCCATCCACGGCCTGGCCTGCGACATCAGCGAGATCGAAGACCAGCTGGGCGTGGAGGAAGCGCGCCGGGTCTTCGGCATGTCGGTCGAGGCGCTGGACCTGATCCGCGCCCGCTGCCGGCAGTTCGCCATCGACGCGGACTGGCAGGACGGCTTCCTGGGCGTGGCGGTGAACGAGCGCAAGGCGCGCGAACTGCTGGCCGGGGCCGAGCACCTGGCCACGCGCTACGCCTACCCGATGGCGGCGGCCTCCGGCGCACAAGTGAGGCACTGGATCGACAGCCCGCGCTACGTGGCCGCTGTTCACGACGCGCAATCCGGCCACCTGCATCCGCTGAAGTACACGCTGGGCCTGGCCCGCGCCGCGGCGCTGCTGGGCGTGCGCATTCATGAGAACACGCCGGTCTCCGCCCTCCAGCCCGGGCAGGCCGGCCAGCACGCGACCCTGCTGACGCGGAAAGGACGCGTCACCGCGCGCCAGGTGCTGCTGGCCGGCAACGTCTACCTGCAGGGCATTGCGCCGCAGCTGGAGTCGCGCATCATGCCGGTCGGCACCTACATCGTGGCCAGCGAGCCGGTGGGCAAGGCGACGGCGCGTCAACTCATTCCCAGCCTGTCGGCCGTCTGCGACAACAACTTCGTGCTGGACTACTTCCGCTTCGCGGCGGACACCAGCCTGCTCTACGGTGGCCGCGTCAGCTACAGCACGGCCACGCCGATGAACCTGGCCGAGAGCATGCGCCGCCGCATGGTGCAGACCTTTCCCCAACTCGCCAGCACGAAGATCACCCATGCCTGGGGCGGCTTCGTCGACATCTCGATGAACCGCGCGCCGGACTTCGGCCGGCTGCCGCAGTCGCCCAAGGTCTATTACCTGCAGGGCTTCTCCGGCCACGGCCTCGCGCTCACCGGCCTGGCCGGCCGCCTGGTGGCCGAGGCCATCAGCGGCGACGCCGGCCGCTTCGACACCTTCGCCCGCATCAGGCACCGCCCCTTCCCCGGCGGCCGCCTGCTGCGCATGCCGGCGCTCGTGCTCGGGATGGCCTGGTACCGCCTGCGTGATGCCCTGGCCTGAACGAACAACAACATGACGATCACCAAGCCCAAACCCATCGTCCTCGTGCCGGCCTGCAACAAGCCGATCGGCGAGCATCCGTTCCACGTCGCCGGCAAGAAGTACGTCGACGCCGTGCGCCTGGCCGGCGCGCAGCCGCTGATCGTGCCGACCGCGCAGCCCGAGGAACTGGACGCATTGCTCGACATGGCCGATGGCGTGTTGCTGACCGGCTCGGCGTCGAACGTGCACCCCAGCCACTTCGCTGAAGAAGTACACGACACGACGCTGCCGCTCGACCCCGCGCGCGACGCCTGGACCCTGCCGCTGATTCCCAAGGTGCTGGCCCGCGGCATGCCGTTGTTCGCCATCTGCCGCGGCACGCAGGAAACCAACGTGGCGCTGGGCGGCTCGCTGCACCAGGCGGTGCAGGAGGTCGATCCGTATGACGACCACCGCGCCCCCGCCGGCCAGCCCGCCGCCGTGCAGTACGGCCCGGCGCACGACGTGGAGGTGGTGCCCGGCGGCCTGCTGTCGCAGATCGTCGCGCCGCGGCGCTTCGCGGTGAATTCCGTGCACGGCCAGGCGGTGAACCGGCTGGCACCCGGCTTGCGTGTGGAAGCGCGTGCACCGGACGGCCTGGTGGAGGCTTTCTCGGTGGCCGAGGCGAAGGGCTTCAACCTCTGCGTTCAGTGGCACCCCGAGTGGCAGGCGGCGAGCAATCCGGTGTCCATGCAGATGCTGCAGGCCTTCGGCGCGGCCTGCCGGCAGTACCGCGACCGTCATCGCACGCCGATACCCTAGCGCCGATCATGTGCGGAGACTGCGCGGCCTCCCGACCCATCCCTTCATTGCCGCAGCTCTGAACAAGAACAGGTGTTCCATGGCAACCCGAGACAGTTTCAACTTCAGCGAGCTCGAACAGTGGCTCAACAAGAACCGCGTGACGGAGATCGAGTGCCTCGTGCCCGACCTGACCGGCGTGGCCCGCGGCAAGATCCTGCCGCGCGAGAAATTCACCGAAGACCGCGGCATGCGGCTGCCCGAGGCCGTGGTGGCCATGGGCGTGACCGGTGAATTCCCCGAAGAAGGCCCGTACTACGAGGTCATCAGCCCCAACGACATGGACATGCAGCTGCGGCCCGACGCCAGCACGGTGCGCATCGTGCCGTGGGCCACGGACCCGACGGCGCAGGTCATCCACGACTGCTACGACAAGAACGGCCAGCTGGTGCCGTTCGCGCCGCGTTCGGTGCTGCGCCGGGTGTGCGAGCTGTACGCCGCCGAGCAGTGGAAGCCGGTGGTGGCGCCGGAGCTGGAGTTCTACCTGGTGGCGCGCAACACCGACCCCGACATGCCGCTGAAGCCGCCC
>CBIHPZ010000584.1:0-3262 GCA_966211865.1 uncultured Aquabacterium sp. | reverse complement strand
CCACATCGATGCCCTGCTGGACACCGGCCCCAACTGGAACTGGGTGGCGCCGGCGCGCAACGAGCTGTTCTATACCTTCTCGCTGGCCACCATCGAACCCGTGGCCAGCACCTACGTCACCGGCGCCACCACCGAGTTCACCGCGGCGCAGCGCAGTGCCGTGGCGGGCCTGATGGACTACGTCGGCAGCCTCACCGGCATCAAGTTCACGCTGACGGCCGATGGGGCCGCCGCGGACATCCACTTCTCGAACGGCGACATCACCAACCCCAGCTTCGCGGGCTACACCCGCTCGGCCTGGAACTACCGGTACGACGGCGCGCAGAAGATCACCAGCTTCGTCGCCGACGCCTACGTCTTCATCGACACCACGCAATACCCGCGCCTGCTGGCGCCCACCGTGGCCAATGGCGGCGTCGAGCTGCTGCTGCACGAGATCGGCCATGCGATGGGCCTGAAGCATCCGTTCGCCGGCGATCCGCAGCTGTCCAGCACCGAAGACGACACCCTGCACACGCTGATGTCGTACACGCACGTGGGCGACCCCAAGGACACCTACAGCCCCTTCGACATCGACGCGCTGCTGTACCTGTACGGCGGCGACGGCCTGGGCGGCGCCCTGGGCCTGGGCGCGCGCGGCCTCTACCTGGTGGGCGACGACGTGGCCGAGACGCTGGCCGGCAGCAGCGGCAACGACCGGCTGCAAGGCGGTGGCGGCGACGACGTGCTGCACGGCGGCGCCGGCATCGACACCGCCGTGTATGCGCACCCGCGCGGCGCGTACACGCTGGCCCAGCACGCCACGCGCATCAGCGGCGCCGAAGACGGCACGGACACGCTGGACCAGGTCGAGCGCCTGCGCTTTGCCGACACCTCGGTGGCCATCGACCTCGCGGGCAACGCCGGCAGCACCGCGCAGGTGCTGCGCGCCATCTTCGGCAGCGCGGCACTGGCGAACAAGGCCTACGTCGGCATCGGCCTGTCGTTGTTCGACGGCGGCATGAGCTACGCCGGCGTCGTCGCGCTGGCGATCGGCACGAGCGAATTCGCGCAACTGGCGGGCTCGCCAACCGCTGGCGCGGTGTCGAACGCCGCCTTCGTCGACACCGTGTACCGCAACGTGGTGGGCGTGGCCCCCACCGCCGCCGAGCGCGACAGCTTCGTCGCGCTGCTGGACCACGGCAGCTACACGCAGGCCTCGCTGGGCGTGCTGGCCGCGCAGGTGGCACTGAACGCGCAGAGCGTGGAAATCACCGGCCTGGCAGAGACAGGCATCGCGTTCACGCCGGTGGGCTGAGTCGCCATTGCCATGCCCGCCGGCCAGGCCAGGCCAGGCCACCCCGGCCGGCACGCCGGCGGGTCCGCCCGCCGCGCGCCCGCTCGCCGAAAAAAGCCCCGAACCGCCTCCTGTTCACCCGATGGGCGCGCCAGGCCCCACGGACACTGCGGTCCCAGCGCAGCGGCGGCGCGCCTTCCACGGCAACCGCCCCTGCCGGCGTTGCAGGACGGACGTGAGAGGCCCACAGACATGATCCCAGCCGGTGTAACCCCCGACGACGCAAACCGCGTGCGCGCCCTGCGCAGCCTGCAGGTGCTGGACACGGCGCCCGAAGAGCGCTTCGACCGCATCACCCGCCTGGCGCAGGCGCTGTTCAACATGCCGGTGGTCGGCGTGAACCTGGTGGACGCCGAGCGCGTGTGGTCCAAGGCCAGCATCGGCCTGGGCGAAGCGGCTGATTCGCCGCGCCCCACCTCCTTCTGCGGCCACGTGGTGCACGGCGCCGCGCCGATGGTGGTGGAAGACACGCTGGAGGACCAGCGCTTCCACGACAACCCCAACGTCACCGGCGGCCCGGCGCTGCGCTTCTACGCCGGCCACCCCATCCGCGCGATGGGGCACCTGGTGGGTTCGCTGTGCGTGGCCGACACGCGGCCGCGCCACTTCTCCGCCAAGGACCGCGCGCACCTGGCCGACCTGGCCGCCCTGGTGGAACGCGAACTGGCCGGCGCCGAAACCGCCACCACCGACAGCCTGACCGGCCTGCTCAACCGCCGCGGCTTCGAGCTGGTGGCGCAGCAGTGCCTGAACCACGTCGAACGCGAGCGCGAGGCCGCGTGCCTGCTCTTCATCGACCTGGACGGCTTCAAGCAGATCAACGACACGCTGGGCCACGACCAGGGCGACGAAGCCCTGCGCCAGTTCGCGCTGTGCCTCACGCAGACCTTCCGCGTCTCCGACGTGGTGGCCCGCCTGGGCGGCGACGAATTCGTCGCGCTGCTCAGTGCCGCCGGCCTGGGCGACGTTCCGCCCGCGCTGGCCCGCCTGCAGCGCCATGTCGACGCCGTGAACCGCCGCGCGGCCGCGGCCGGCCAGCTGCGCTTCAGCGCCGGCTCCAGCGTGGTGGTGAGCCCCGGCGCCGCCGGCCTGCGCGAGGCGCTGCAGCATGCGGACAAGCAGATGTACGAACGCAAGCGCGGCCAGGCTGAAGCGGTGTGCTGAGCGGGCGCGTGCGCTGAAGGACTGCCGCTCATTTCGGCCGTCACTGCCGCGGTGACTGGCGCGGCCTTTCTTTTCGGCGGCTCTGTTCAGCGGTTCTTGCGGCGGCCACTGCGGCGGTCACTGCGGCCAACGCCGCGGGACACACACCAGGCTCAGCGCGAAGCTGGGCACGCGTCCCACCCGACGCTCCGCTGGATCGGGCGTGCTTGCGCCTGTGCCGTGGTCAATGCGGCGGCGGCAGCCGCTCCGCCATCGGGTCGCCGAACAGGTGGCCGGACACGCTGTCGAGCGACAGCGCGTAGTGCACCACCGGCCGTTCGAAGGACACCACCTGCATGGTGGCGCCCTGCATGAAGCCGCAGGTTTCCAGCAGGCGGGCGGAGGCATGGTTCTCGGGGAAGACCCAGGCGCCCAGCTCGTTCAGGTGCATGCGCTCGGCCTCGCCGCGCAGCGCGGTCACCAGCGCACGGCCCAGGCCGTGCCGGTGCATCTCGGGCGTGACGAAGAAGCGCAGTTCGCTGTCCAGCAGGTAGCCGGCGCCCACCACCTCCGGCCGGCCATGCACCTTGCATCGCAGCGTGAGGTGGATGGCCTCGGGGTTGGCCTGGCAGGCCTGCCATTCCTTCACCAGGATGTCGCGCGCCTGGCGTGGCGCCAGCACCGATCCGAAGCAGCCGCGCTGCACGATCGGCTTCAGGATGATGGACTCGAGCTGGTCAAGATCGGAAGAGGACGTGGGGCCGACCGCCGGGGCCGACGCTG
>CBIHPZ010000583.1:0-3263 GCA_966211865.1 uncultured Aquabacterium sp. | reverse complement strand
CGCGGGTCGGTGAGGCGCGCGCGGCGGAACTGGAACGGGTCCTGGCCGGCGGCGGCGGCCAGCTCGTCGATCATCGATTCGACCGCGAAGGTGTTGATGGACGCGCCCACCGAGCGCCAGAAGCCCACCGGCACGGGGGACGGGTGCGTCACGTACTCCGTCAGCCGGGCGCCGAAGGCATAGGGCAGGGCCTGCGCGGCTTCATAGCCCTGGCTGTCGCCGGTGGCCGGCAGCACCGCGCCGCGCTGGGCCAGGATGGACGGGGACACGTTGCGGTAGGTCCAGCCGGCCACGGCGCCGTTCGCGTCCAGCCCGGCGCGGGCGCGCACCAGCGCCATGGGCCGGTACTGGTCGTGCGTGAAGTCCTCTTCGCGCGGCCACATCAGCTTCACCGGCCGCTGCAGCGCCATGGCCACCTGCACCGCCTGGCTGATGAAGTCCTGCTCGGCCTTGCGGCCCAGGCCGCCGCCGAGGTAGGTGGTGTGGAAGACGATCTTCTCGGGCGGCAGGCCGGTGAGGGTGGACACCAGCTGCAGCGCGCCGCGCGCCGATTGCGTGGGGGCCCACACCTCGCAGCGTTCGCCGGGCACGTGGTGCACGGTGCAGTTCAGCACCTCCATGCAGGCGTGGGCGACGTAGGGCAGGGCGTAGGTGGCCTCCACCACGCGGGCCGAGCGGGTGATGGCCGCTTCCGCGTCGGCGGTGCTGCGCTCCACGGTGTACAGCGTGCCCGGCGGGTTGGCGCTGCCGGCCACGTAGGGCTTGGCGCCGGTCATCAGCGCCTGGGCGTCGGCCATGAACTGGGTGCTGTTCATCGCCGCGGCCTGCGCCGGCAGCGTCCACTTCACGCTCAGGCGGCGCGCGGCCTGCCAGGCGTCCCAGGTGTTGGTGCCGACCACCGCCACCGCGTTGACGTTGCCCACCGCCTCGGCGCCGCGGCCGGTGCCGGCCTTCACCTGCGTGGGCACCACCGCCACCGCGCCCGCGGGCACGGCCGGCGTGGCGGCCAGCGTGCCGCCGAAGCTGGGGCAGTGCCGGATCACCGCGTACAGCATGTTGGGCACGCGCACGTCCAGGCCGTAGACGGCGCTGCCATCTACTTTGAGCGGTATGTCGCTGCGCGGCAGGGCTTTGCCGATGCTGCGGAACTGCGCGTCGGGCACCAGCGGCGCGGCGGCCGGCGCGGGCAGCAGGGCGGCGGCTTCGGCCACCTCGCCGTAGCGCCGCGTGGCGCCGCTGGGGCTGTGGCGGATGAGGCCGTCGGTGACTGTGTAGTGGCTGCGGTCGGTGTCGCCGATCTGCGCCATGGCCGCGGCCACCAGGGTTTCGCGCGCGGCGGCGCCGGCGTCGCGCAGGCGCCAGTAGTTGCCGCGGGTCACGCCGCTGCCCACGGTGTTGATGGCGCTGCCGACCGGCGCGGGGGTCTTCAGCGTGGGCCCGCCCTGCACCAGGCGCACGCGGGCGGGGTCGACCATCAGGTCTTCGCACAGCACCTGCGCCAGGCCGGAGAACGAGCCCTGGCCCATGTCGGAACAGCCGATGGTGAGGGTGATGCCGTCGTCGCTGCCGATCGCGAGCCAGGCGTTCACCTGCGCGGGCGCGGCGCCGGTGGCGGCTTCCAGCCGGGTGGTGGCGGGCAGCAGCAGGGCCAGGGTCAGGCCGCTGCCGGCGCCCAGGAAGCCGCGGCGGTCGAGGGTGGGGGTGTCCATCGTCGTCACCTCCTTCACAGGCCGGCCAGCGCCTGCTTCATGCGCTGGTAGGTGCCGCAGACGCAGAGGTTCTTGACCTCGCTGGCGATCTCGCTGCCGTGGTGGCCGGCCTGCATCGCGCCGGCCACGCACATCAGCACGCCGGACTGGCAGTAGCCGCACTGCGGCACCTGGTGCTTGATCCACGCCACCTGCGCCGGGTGGCTGCGGTCGGGCGAGAGGCCCTCGATGGTGGTGATGCGCCGGCCGGCAGCCGAGGACACGTCCATGTCGCAGGACTTCTTCGGCTCGCCATCGACCAGCACGGTGCAGGCGCCGCACACCTCGATGCCGCAGCCGTACTTGGTGCCGGTGAGCCCGATCAGGTCGCGCAGCACCCACAGCAGCGGCATCTCGGCGCTGCTGACTTCCACGACATGGTCCTTGCCATTCACGTTCAGCGCATAACTGGGCATCGTTGTCTCCTGGTGGATCGCCGCCGCGCGGTGCGGCGCGCCCGATGCATGGTCGATGCGGCGATGAACCGAAGCTGAACGGCGGCCGCCGAAGCTGCAAGCGTTTGTGTGGCCTGCAGCGGCGGGCAGCGGCCGTGTCAGAAGCGCAGTTCGGCGCGGAAGCCGCGGCCCTGCGCCACGGGTGAGTGCAGCACCAGCCGCGCGCCCGACTGCCGGGCGATGGCGTCGACGATGGCCAGGCCCAGGCCGCTGCCTTCGGCCGCGCCGGGGCCGCGTTCGAAGCGGCGGACCAGCGTGGGCAGCAGGGCCGGCGGCACGCCGGGTCCGTCGTCCTGCACCACCAGCAGGCCGGGCGCCACGATGACGTCCACGTGGGCCTTCGGTCCGGCATGGCGCAGCGCGTTGTCGATGAGGTTGCGCAGCGCGATGCCCAGCGCGTCGACGTCGCCCGGCACCAGCGCCTGGGGTGGCGCGGTCTGCAGGCGCAGGCGGCCGCGGCGCTGCTCGGCATCGAACTCGGCCACCACCAGCCGGGCCAGCTCGCCCAGGTCCACCGGTTCGCGGCGCAGCGCGATGCCCGACGCCAGCCGCGCCACCTGCAGCCGGCGCGTGGCCAGCGCGGCCAGGCGGTCGAGCTGGCGCAGCAGCGCCTGCGCGTGCGCCTGGGTGCCGGGGTCGGCGGCGCTCTGTTCCAGGCGCTGGGCCTGCGCGCGCGCGGCGGCCAGCGGCGTGCGCAGCTCATGGGCCACGTGCAGGGCCAGGCTGCGTTCGGCCTCCACCAGCGCGCGCAGGCGGGCCAGCAGCGTGTTGGTGGCGTGCAGCCAGGGCTGCAGTTCGTCGGGCAGGCGCGGCAGCGCCAGCGGTGCCAGGCTGCCCACGTCCAGCGCCTCCAGCGCGTGCCGGGCCTGTTCCACGCCGCCGAACTCGCGCCGCATCGCCCCGCGCAATGCCAGCGCCAGCGCCGGCAGCACCGCCAGCAGCCCCAGCAGCATCCAGCGCAGGCTGTGCCACAGCACCTCGCGGCGGTGGGCGATGGTCTCGGCCACCTGGGCGCGCCGGCCGTCGGGCGCGTTCAGCGTCAGCACGTGCCAGCGGCCGG
>CBIHPZ010000582.1:0-3269 GCA_966211865.1 uncultured Aquabacterium sp. | reverse complement strand
TGCCGCCGCCGGTGCCGGTGTGGCGGCCGTCGAGCATGAACTTCTCGGTCGACAGGCGCGATTGCCAGGCGGCGTCGTAGAGGAACTCGGTGTGCTCGACCAGTTCCTTCCAGTCGTGCGCCGGGTGGATGTTGACCTCGATCACGCCGGGGTCGGGCGTGACCTGCAGCAGCTTCAGCCGCGGGTCGCGCGGCGGCGGGTAGCCTTCCAGCACGATCTTCACGCCCTGCGCGGCGGCCGTGGCCTCGACCGCAGCCAGCAGGTCCAGGTAGTCCTCCAGGCGCTGCAGCGGCGGCATGAAGACATACAGCACGCCGGTGGGCGAGCCCACGGCCTCCGCCTTCGGGCCGTTGGCGCGGCGCGGGTCGCGCACCTCCACCACCAGCGCGCTGCGGGTGATCCAGTGGGCGGATTCGAAGCGCTGCGGCATGCGCGCGAGCTCAGCAGCGCTCAGCGGTGCGGCGCCCGGGCCGGTGGCGGCCGTGCTGCCCGGTGCACCGGCCCCGCCAACGGCGGCCGCGCCCGCGGCGGAGGCCGTGCCCAAGGCGTCGCCGGTCACCGGCCACGGTCCGCCCTGCACGCCCACCGTGCCGCCTTCGGCAAACCCACCGCCGACCACGTGGGCCGCGTACTGCGACTTCAGCACCGCCGCCGCCGGCAGCTGGTCGCGCGGCGCGAAGGGGTCGGTCTCGATGTGGTACGGGTAGTCCGCAGCCTTCACCCACGGCAGCGAATCGAGCGGCAGCCGGTAGCCCATCGGCGAATCGCCGGGGAACAGGTACATGCGCTCGTCGCGGAAGAACCAGGGGCCGGTGATCCAGCGCGGGCCAGAGAGGTTTGGCCCCTCGGCCGGTTTGATGGGCAAGGCATAACCCACTTCGTGAGCGAGTCCCTGGTCGAACACGCGGCGCAGGCGCAGGCGTTCCAGTTCATCGTCCAGCTTGGCGTCGAAGGGGTCGACGTTGACCGGCAGCCGGCGCTCGCGCCACAGGTAGTACCAGGTGTCCTCGTAGCCGGTCTGCACGTGCTCGGCGGTGATGCCCAGGCGCTTCGTGAGCCCCTCCATGAATGCCTTGGCGTCCTTGGAGGTGTACTGGTGCGGGTCGCGCTCGTCCGCGAACAGCGAGGGGTCGTGCCAGCACGGCTCGCCATCGGCCCGCCAGACGATGCTGAGCGCCCAGCGCGGCAGCTGCTCGCCGGGGTACCACTTGCCCTGGCCGAAATGCAGGAAGCCGCCCTTGCCGTAGTGCGCACGCAGCCGCTGCGTCAGGTCCTGCGCGATCATGCGCTTGGTCGGGCCCAGCGCGTCGGTGTTCCATTCGGCGCCGTCGCGGTCGTCCACTGAAACGAACGTGGGCTCGCCGCCCATCGTCAGGCGCACGTCGCCGGCCACCAGCTGTTCGTCCACCGCGTCACCCAGGGCCAGCACCTCGGCCCACTGCTCTTCGGTGTAGGGCTTGGTGACGCGCGGCGATTCCCAGATGCGGGTGATGGCCATCGAGTGGCCGAACTCCACCTCGCATTCATCCACCGCGCCCGAGACCGGCGCCGCGCTGGACGGCTGCGGCGTGCAGGCCAGCGGGATGTGGCCTTCGCCGGCCAGCAGGCCCGAGGTGGGGTCGAAGCCGATCCAGCCGGCGCCGGGCAGGTAGACCTCGCACCAGGCGTGCAGGTCGGTGAAGTCGACTTCGCTGCCGCTGGGGCCGTCCAGCGCCTTCACGTCGGGCTTCAGCTGGATCAGGTAGCCGGAGACGAAGCGCGCCGCCAGGCCCAGGTGGCGCAGCGCCTGCACCATCAGCCAGCCGGTGTCGCGGCAGGAGCCGCTGGCGTTCACCAGCGTTTCCTCCGGCGTCTGCACGCCGGGCTCCATGCGGATCAGGTAGCGGATGTCCTGCTGCAGCCGCTGGTTCAGGCCGACCAGGAAATCGATCGTGCGCTGCTCGCTGCGGTCGATGCTGAGCAGGAAGGACGCGAAGGCCGGCGTGGCCGCTTCCTTCACGAGGTAGGGTGCCAGCTCCGCCTGCAGCGCGTCGTCGTAGGCGAAGGGGAATTTCTCGGCGCCCGGCTCGAGGAAGAAGTCGAAGGGGTTGTGCACCGCCATCTCGGCCACGAGATCGACGGTGACGCGGAACTCGGTGGTCTTCTCGGGGAAGACCAGGCGCGCCAGGTAGTTGGAGAACGGGTCCTGCTGCCAGTTGATGAAGTGGCCCTCGGGCTCGATCTTCAGCGAGTACGACAGGATGTTGGTGCGGCAGTGCGGCGCGGGGCGCAGCCGCACGATCTGCGGCGAGAGGCCGACGCGGCGGTCGTACTTGTAGTGGGTGACGTGGTTCAGTGCGACATGGATCGACACGGAAGGCCTTCGGTTTTATGTGAAGCGATGAGAAGCCGGGGGCCGCATGGACGCATCGACGTCCGCGCAGCCCACGGCCTGCCGTTCAGGCCGGCACGAGGAAATCGCGCGAGATCCCGGCGCCGATGTCGTTGACCCGGTCGAGGAACTGCGTGAGGAAGGCGTGCAGGCCGGTGGCCAGGATCTCGTCGATGCGGCCGAACTGCAGGTCGCTGCGCAGGCGGCCGGCGCGGCGTTGCGTTTCGCTGCTCTGTTCGTTGGCCACGTGCTCGAGGTTGGCGACGACCTCGTTCATGCAAGCGGCCAAAGAACGCGGCATGTCCGGGCGCAGGATCAGCAGCTCGGCCACCTTGTCGGGCCGGATCACGTTGCGGTAGACGCGGCGGTAGATCTCGAAGCCGGAGACGGACCGCAGGATGGCGGACCAGTGGTAGAAGTCCACCTCCGGCGCTTCGTCGTGGCCCCAGGCGCCGAAGTAGTCGCCGGCCAGCGCGTGGAACTTAACGTCCAAAAGACGCGCCGTGTTGTCGGCACGCTCCAGGAAGGTGCCGATGCGGATGAAGTGCAGCGCCTCGTCCTGCAGCATGGTGCCCACCGAGACGCCGCGCGACAGGTGCGAGCGGAACTTCACCCACTCGAACAGCGCGGCCGGGTCGCGCTCGAAGCTGTTGTCGCGCAGCATGCGGTTGAACTCCAGCCAGGTCTGGTTGGTCGTTTCCCACAGCTCGGTGGTCAGCGTGCCGCGCACGGCGCGTGCGTTCTCGCGCGCGGCCGCAAGGCACGAGACGATGGACGACAGGTTCTGCGCGTCCTTCACCATGAAGTGCATGACGCTCTTGGCGTCCACTTCGCGGTGCTTCTTCTGGAAGGCCTGCGTCAGCTCGGAAATGCCCAGCACGCCCTGCCAGCCCTGCTC
>CBIHPZ010000581.1:0-3272 GCA_966211865.1 uncultured Aquabacterium sp. | reverse complement strand
GCGGCCGAAAGCCCCCCCGGGGGGCAGCACCGCGGTGAAGCGGCCAGCGTGGGGGCACAAGGACCCACCGAGCGCTGGTTCTGGTTCGACCCGCCCTTCCACCCCAACCAGAGCGTGCTGCTGCACCGCCAGCCCGACGGCGTCTGGCGCATCGACTTCCAGCTGGGCTGGGACGCCGACCCCGAGGCCGAGAAGAAGCCCGAGAACATCATTCCCCGCGTGAAGGCGCTGCTGGGCGCCGATGCGGAATTCGAGCTGGAATGGGCCAGCGTCTACACCTTCTCCTGCCAGCGCATGGACAGCTTCCGCCACGGCCGCGTGCTGTTCGCGGGCGATTCGGCGCACGGTGTCTCGCCCTTCGGCGCGCGCGGCGCCAATTCCGGCGTGCAGGACGCCGACAACCTGGCCTGGAAGCTCGCGGCGGTCCTGCGCGGCGATGCTCCGGACGCGCTTCTTGACAGTTATGCCGGCGAGCGGGAAGCCGCGGCCGACGAGAACATCCTGCACTCCACCCGCGCCACCGACTTCATCACGCCCAAGAGCGAGGTCAGCCGCCTGTTCCGCGACGCCGTGCTGCAGCTCGCCAAGGACCATGCCTTCGCGCGCACCCTGGTGAACAGCGGCCGGCTCTCGCTGCCTTCCACGCTGGACGGCTCGCCGCTGAACACGCCCGACACCCACGGCGACCCCTGGCAAGGCCGCATGCGCCCCGGCGCACCGGCGGCGGATGCGCCGCTGCGCTCGGCCGACGGCCGCGCCAGCTGGCTGTTGCGCGAACTGGCCGGCCGCGATGCGCCCTTCAGCCTGCTGCTGGCCGCGGGGCCGGACAGTGCACGGCAGGCCGCCGAGCTGCGCGCCGCCGCCACCGGCATCGCGCCGCTGAACGTGCTGGTGGTGGGCGAGGCCGGCAGCGACAGCGGCGCCGACTGGATCGACGCCGAGGGCCTGGTCAAGCAGCGCTACGACCTGCAGCCCGGCAGCGCGCTGCTGCTGCGCCCCGACCAGCACGTCTGCGCCCGCTGGCGCCAGCCGAATGGCGACGCGCTGCGCGCCGCGCTGCAGCGCGCGCTGGCCCGGCACTGAAGGAGCACCGCATGCCCCTGATCACCACCCCGAACCTCGACGCGCCCGACGACTTCTACGAAGCGCTGATCGACGCCCACGCCGGCCTGGACGCCGCCGCCAGCCACGCACTGAACGCGCGCCTGGTGCTGCTGCTGGCCAACCACATCGGCTCGCTGCCGGTGCTGCGCGAGGCGCTGGCCGCCGCCCGCGCCGGCGCCACGGGCACCAAACATCCAAAAGACGCGCACACGCCCGCCTGAGCCGCCCCGGCACGTGCCATTGATCAGCAGCAGCCCCATCGAGCTCGACTGACAACCCGGTCAGACCCTTCAATCACCAGACCACCATGACCCACGCCACCCTCCACTACCTCTCCGGCTTCGGCAATGAACACGCCACCGAAGCCGTGCCCGGCGCGCTGCCGCAAGGCCGCAACAGCCCGCAGAAGGCGCCCTTCGCGCTGTACCCCGAACTGGTGTCCGGCACCGCGTTCACCGCGCCACGCGCCGAGAACCGCCGCAGCTGGCTCTACCGCCGCCAGCCCTCGGTGGTCACCGGCCACTACGCCGCCTACGAGCAGCCGCACTGGAAGACCGGCGCCGCCAGCGGCGTGGTGATGCCACCCGAGCCGCTGCGCTGGGGCCCCTTCGAGATCCCGTCCCAGGAAGCCGATTTCGTCGACGGCCTGCGCACCCTCTGCGCCAACGGCGACCCCGAGGCACAGACCGGCATCGCCGCGCAGGTGTACCTGGCCAACCGCTCGATGGAACGCCGCGCATTGGTGAATGCCGATGGCGAGATGCTGCTGGTGCCCCAGCAGGGCCGCCTGGTGATAACCACCGAAATGGGCGTCCTTGAAGTCGCGCCCGGCCAGATCGCCCTGCTGCCGCGTGGCGTCGCCTTCAAGGTGGCGCTGCCGGACGGCCCTTCCCGCGGCTACGTCTGCGAGAACCACGGCGCCATGTTCCGCCTGCCCGAGCTGGGCCCCATCGGCTCCAACGGCCTGGCCAATGCGCGCGACTTCCAGGCGCCGGTGGCGGCCTATGAAGACAGCACCGGCAGCTATGAACTGATCAAGAAGTTCGGCGGCCGGCTGTGGCGCGCCACCATGCCCACCACGCCCTTCAACGTCGTGGCCTGGCACGGCAACCTCACGCCGGTGCGCTACGACACCAAGCATTTCATGACCATCGGCTCGATCAGCTTCGACCACCCCGATCCGTCCATCTTCACCGTGCTGACCTCGCCCAGCGACACCCCGGGCACCGCCAACTGCGACTTCGTGATCTTCCCGCCGCGCTGGATGGTGGCCGAGGACACCTTCCGCCCGCCCTGGTACCACCGCAACCTGATGAGCGAGTTCATGGGCCTGGTCTACGGCCAGTACGACGCCAAGCCCGAAGGCTTCCGCCCCGGCGGCGCCAGCCTGCACAACTGCATGGTGCCGCACGGCCCCGACGAAGAAGCCTTCGAGAAGGCCAGCAACACGCCGCTGGCGCCGCACAAGCTGGACAACACGCTGGCCTTCATGTTCGAAAGCCGCTACCGCTTCGTGCCCACCGAGTTCGCGATGACCGGTGGCGCGCTGGAAGCCGACTACGCCGCCTGCTGGCAAGGCCTCAAGGACTCCTTCAAGGCACCGCGATGAGCACTTCCCTTCACCTCGACGCCACCCACGATCCCGCCCTGCGCAGCTGGGTGGATTCGGCCAACGACCCGGCCGCTGACTTTCCGATCCAGAACCTGCCCTACGGCCGCTTCAAGCGCCGCGGCAGCGCCGAGCCCTGGCGCATCGGCGTCGCCATCGGCGACCAGGTGCTGGACCTGAAGCTCGCGGCCGAGCAGTGCCCCTGGCCGCGCGAGGCAGCCGGGCTGCTCGAACCGCTGGCCCGCGGCGACCTGAACGCCTTCATGGACCGCGGCCCGGAAGCGCGCCGCACGCTGCGCGCCGCGCTGTCGCAGGCCCTGGCCGAAGGCAGCGAGCAGGCGCCCTTCCTGGAGCTGTGCCTGGTGCCGCAGGCGGATGCCGAGATGAGCCTGCCGTGCCACGTCGGCGACTACACCGACTTCTACACCGGCATCCACCACGCCACCACGGTGGGCAAGCTGTTCCGCCCGGACAACCCGCTGCTGCCCAACTACAAGTGGGTGCCGATCGGCTATCACGGCAGGGGATCGTCCCTGGTGCCCAGCGGCACGGCGTTCCG
>CBIHPZ010000580.1:0-3279 GCA_966211865.1 uncultured Aquabacterium sp. | reverse complement strand
TGACGGTGGCCACGATCACCGTGTCGCGCCGCTCCAGCACGCTCTTGGTGGCCGACAGCCGCATCTGCTCGATGTGCTCGTTGATCGACGAGTCCTTCTCGATGAACAGGTCCCGCTGCGGCACGTAGGCCTCGGGCTGGTAGTAGTCGTAGTAGCTGACGAAGTACTCGACCGCGTTCTTCGGGAAGAACTCGCGGAACTCGCTGTAGAGCTGCGCCGCCAGGGTCTTGTTCGGCGCAAAGACGATGGCCGGCCGCCCCAGCCGGGCGATGACGTTGGCCATCGTGTAGGTCTTGCCCGAGCCGGTCACGCCCAGCAGCGTCTGGTAGGCCAGGCCGTCGTTGACGCCCTCGACCAGCTGGGCAATCGCGGTCGGCTGGTCGCCGGCGGGTGGGTAGGGCTGGAAGAGCTGGAACGGCGAGTCGGGAAAGCTGACGAATTCGCCCTGCGGCGCTGCCGTCGGGTCGACTTCGGCGATGTCGGTCATCGGGTAATCCCTGAACTGTCTAGAATTCGCGGGTTTTGCGGCTCGTGGCCGCGCCGCGCGGTACATCGACAGCGTAGCGCAGCAACCCGCAGGCCTGCAGCCTCACCCCCATCACCCCCGCCAGGCTGCTGACACCCTTCTGACAGGATGTTCTGAGATGACCTTGTTCGCCGCCGTCGAACTCGCCCCGCGCGACCCGATCCTGGGCCTCAACGAGCAATTCAATGCCGACACCAACCCCGCCAAGGTCAACCTGGGCGTCGGCGTGTACTTCGACGACAACGGCAAGCTGCCGCTGCTGAAGTGCGTGCAGGCCGCGGAGGCGCAGCTGGTCGAGGCCCACAAGCCGCGCGGCTACCTGCCGATCGACGGCATCGCCGCCTATGACAAGGCCGTGCAGGGCCTGGTTTTCGGTGCCGGCAGCGACATCCTCAATGCCGGCCGCGTCGCCACCGTGCAGGCCCTGGGCGGCACCGGCGGCCTGAAGCTCGGCGCCGACTTCCTGAAGAAGCTGAACCCTGCCGCCAAGGTGCTGATCAGCGACCCGAGCTGGGAAAACCACCGCGCGCTGTTCACCAACGCCGGCTTCGCGGTCGAAAGCTACCCGTACTACGACGCCGAGAAGCGCGGCGTGCGCTTCGACGACATGCTGGCCGCGCTGAACGCCGCGCCCGCCGGCACCGTGGTCGTGCTGCACGCCTGCTGCCACAACCCCACCGGCTACGACATCACGCCGGCGCAGTGGACCCAGGTGGTCGAGGCGGTGAAGGCGCGCAAGCTGGTGCCCTTCCTGGACATGGCTTACCAGGGCTTCGGCGACGGCATCGCCGAGGACGGCGCGGCCGTGCAGCAGTTCGTCGCCTCGGGCATGGACTTCTTCGTCGCCACCTCGTTCTCGAAGAGCTTCTCGCTGTACGGCGAGCGCGTCGGCGCGCTGAGCGTCGTCTGCGAAAGCAAGGACGAAGCACAGCGTGTGCTGTCGCAGCTGAAGATCGTGATCCGCACCAACTACTCCAACCCGCCCACGCACGGCGCGCAGGTGGTGGCCACGGTGCTGGACACGCCGGCCCTGCGCCAGCAGTGGGAGGAAGAGCTGGCCGGCATGCGCGTGCGCATCAAGCAGATGCGCACGCTGCTGGTTGAAAAGCTGGCCGCTGCCGGCGTGAAGCAGGACTTCAGCTTCGTCACCGCCCAGCGCGGCATGTTCAGCTACTCCGGCCTGTCGGCGGCGCAGATGCAGCGCCTGCGCAGCGAGTTCGGCGTCTACGGCGTCGATTCGGGCCGCATCTGCGTGGCGGCGCTGAACACGAAGAACATCGACCACGTGGTGTCCTCGATCGCGAAGGTGCTTTAAGGCCTGCCCTTTGCCCTGAACAGCCCGGCCGCGCGCCGGGCTTTTTTGTGGCATCTGCCCCGATCTGTCGCCCGAAAGACCGGCAGCGTCAACGGCACGCACCAAACTGAGGTTCAGAGTTACGTGTTTTTTCGGAATCGCTGAAGCGAGTGCGGCCTCACCATTGTTCGCGCTACCATCGCCAAATGCTGCACCGCAGCAAACCAGCCTGACCCAGGAGTCGCTTCGACATGCTTTACCAGCTGTATGAGACCCAACGCGCACTGCTCGCCCCGTTCTCCGAGTTCGCGAGCGCGTCGTCGAAGCTGTACAACCACCCGCTGTCGCCGTTCACGCACATGCCGATGGCGCACCGCATCTCCGCCGGCCTGGACCTGATGCACCGCCTGGCCAAGGAATACGAGAAGCCCGAATTCGGCATCACCTCGGCCACCGTCAACGGCGTCGAGGTGGCGGTTCAGGAGCAGGTGGCGATCTCCAAGCCCTTCTGCCGCCTGCTGCGCTTCAAGCGCTTCACCGACAACGCGCCGGTGCTGGAGGCGATGAAGTCGCAGCCCACCGTGCTGGTCGTCGCCCCGCTGTCGGGCCACCACTCCACGCTGCTGCGCGACACGGTGAAGATGCTGCTGCACGACCACAAGGTCTACATCACCGACTGGACCGACGCGCGCAACGTGCCGGTGGAAGAAGGCCCCTTCCACCTCGACGACTACATCTTCTACGTGCAGGAGTTCATCCGCCACATCGGCACCGAGGTGAACGTGATCTCCGTGTGCCAGCCCACGGTGCCGGTGCTGGCCGCGGTGTCGCTGATGGCCACGCACGGCGAATTCACGCCGCGCACGCTGACGATGATGGGCGGCCCCATCGACGCCCGCCGCTCGCCCACCGCCGTGAACAACCTGGCGATGAACAAGAGCCACAACTGGTTCGAGCACAACGTGATCTACCGCGTGCCGCCGAACTTCCCCGGCGCCGGCCGCCGCGTCTACCCGGGCTTCCTGCAGCACACCGGCTTCGTGGCGATGAACCCGGACCGCCACCTGTCCTCGCACTACGACTACTTCCTGGACCTGGTGCGCGGCGACGACGACTCCGCCGAGGCCCACCGCCAGTTCTACGACGAGTACAACGCGGTGCTGGACATGCCGGCCGAGTACTACCTGGACACCATCAAGACCGTGTTCCAGGACTTCGCGCTGGTCAACGGCACCTGGGACGTGGAAGGCACCATCGTCCGCCCGCAGGACATCACCACCAGCGCGCTGCTGACGGTGGAAGGCGAGCTGGACGACATCTCCGGCGCCGGCCAGACCCGGGCCGCGCACGAGCTCTGCACCGGCATCCCCAAGGCGCGCCAGTTCCACTACGACGTGGAAGGCGCCGGCCACTACGGCATCTTCTCGGGCCGCCGCTGGCGCGAGAAGGTGTACCCGGA
>CBIHPZ010000579.1:0-3285 GCA_966211865.1 uncultured Aquabacterium sp. | reverse complement strand
TCGGGCACGCGCTCGTCGAAGCCGAGCGCCACGCGCCGCACCTCGGGGCTGTCGGTGGGGGCATGGCCGACGCCCAGCGCCGAGGCGCGCGGCGCATCGATCGCGACCACCGTGCCGCCGACGCGCCCGAGGCCGGTGACCTCGCACTCGACGCGGTGGCCGGGATCGACGCTGCGCGAATGGCAGGGCGTGCCCATCAGGATCACGTCGCCGGGCAGCAGCGTGATGTGGCGCGCCAGGTCGGCGATGACGTAGTGCGGTCCCCACACCGTCTCGTTGCCGATGTGCGCTTCCTGCACGACGAGGCCGTCGACGAAGGTGCGCAGCGTCTGCTCGAACAGGTTGACGCCGCGCACCAGGCCCGGGCCGATGGGCAGCAGCGTGTCGGCGCCCTTCACGCGCAGCATCGAGCCCTGGTCGGTGTCGCGGAAGTCCTGCAGGCCCATGTCCAGCGCCGGGCAGAAGCCCTCGATGAAGTCCCAGGCCTCGTCCGGCGTCACGTTGCGGCAGCTGCGGCCGATCACCACCGCGTACTCGCCCTCGTAGTTCAGGTACTGGCAGTCCGCCGGCTTGAGGATCTGCCCGCCGTGCCCGTTCAGCGAAGTGGTGGGCTTCATGAAGTAGGTGGGCGTCTCGGTGGGCCGCGGCTTGTTGCGGGTCTCGAGGCTGCGCGAGCTGTAGGAGATGTGCACCGCGATGATCTTGCTGGGCTCGACCGGTGGCAGATAACTCTGAATGTCAGCGTCCAGCAGCCGCCCGTCGTCCAGGCGCAGGCGGCCGGCGTCGGCGCCCTCCTCCACCATCGTGCCCCAGAAGGCGCTGCCGCCCAGCAGCACGCGGCGGCGCTCGACCCGGGGGCCCCGCATCACGGCGGGCAGTTCGCGCAGCGGGAATTCGAAGTTCATGGCGGCGCTCCGTTTAGACGGGCGGGAACCAGATGTGGACATTGCCGGTGCCGCGGGCGTTCTCGTAGGCCGATAGCACCTCGCCCTGGGCGCGGCAGGCCGCACCGCCCATCGCGCCCAGCATCTGCAGGTAGTGCGCGCCGAAGGCTTCCCAGGGCACCTGGCGGTACTCGTCCTGCCAGCGTTCCAGGATGGTGTCGTGGCGGCCCTGGCGCATCAGCTCGATCGCGCCCTTGTCGCTCTCGGCGTTCTCCGGACGCGAGACATTGCTCTCGTGGTAGATGCGCGGGTGCTTGGGGCTCCAGTCGATGGGGTTGAACCTGTGGCTCAGCGCGCCCGAGGCCAGCATCACCACGCGCAGGTCGCTGCGGCGGATGGCCTCGCCGATGGCGGCGCCGGACTCCAGGAAATGCGGCCAGTCGCAGTTCTGGCACGAGCTGGCGGTGACCACGGGCGTGTCGCTGAGCTCCAGCCGCAGGTGCTTGACCAGGTTGATGGTGGCGTACTGCCGCCCCAGCTCCGGGTGGCAGATGGCGCGGTTGTAGCCGCCGCGTTCGCGCGAGACGGCCTCGATGTCCAGCGCCAGCTGCGGGCAGCCGCGGTAGTCGTAGGGCACGCCATGCAGGTACCAGGGCATCTCGTCCGAGATGTAGGTGCCGCTGTAGCGGGCGCCGCCGTCCACCAGGTGGTAGCCGGTGGTGAACCAGTGGCTGTCGAAGATCAGCACCACGTCCGGCCGGGCCGCCGCGATGCGTTCGCGCAGCCGCGCATAACCCGCAATGAGGTCGGAGTCCTCGCCGGCGCCCATGGCGCGGCGGAATTCCTCGCATTGCATCAGTCCGGGGTGGTGCGACACCAGGGCCGCGCCGACGATCTGTCCCATGGGAAATCCTTCGCTCAATGTCTTGTCATCTCAAGGCGAAGCTGGCCTTGAAGGGCTGCTTCGGCAGCACGACGTCCTTGACGTCGCAGAAGAACTCGAAGCTCCAGTCACCCCCTTCGCGGCCGATGCCGCTGCGCTTGATGCCGCCGAAGGGCGCGGCGAGGTCGCGGATGCCGAAGCTGTTGATCCAGATGAAGCCGGTGCGCACGCGCTCGGCCACCGCAGTGGCGTGCGCCGTCTCGCCGTAGCAGACGCCGCCCAGGCCGTAGTCGGTGCCGTTGGCGAGCGTGACCGCCTCGTCGTCGTCGCTGAAGGTCTGCAGCGTGAGCACCGGGCCGAAGACCTCGTTCTGCACGATCTCGTCGTCCTGCTTCAGGTTGGTGAGCATCGTGGGCCGCAGGTACTGCGCGCCGAAGCCATGCCGGCCGCCGCCCCACAGCAGGCGCGCGCCGCCCGCCAGCGCCCGTTCGACGAAGCCGAGCACGCGCTCCACCTGGCGCGGGTGGATGATCGGGCCGACCTCGGTCGCCTCGTCGCGCGGGTCGCCGACGACCAGCCTCTCGACCAGTGCGCGCATCCGGGCGACGAAGGCCTCGGCGATGCGCTCGTGCACGAGGAAGCGCGTGCCGGCCAGGCACACCTGCCCCGCATTGCGGTACATCAGCGCACCGGTGGCGGCCGCGGCGTCGAGGTCGGCGTCCTCCAGCACGATGAACGGGCTCTTGCCGCCCAGTTCGAGGCTGCAGGGCACGAGGTTGGCGCCGGCGGCCTGCGCGATCCACTTCGCGGTCGGCACGCTGCCGGTGAACGAGATGCGCGCCAGGCGCGCATCGCTCACCAGCCTGGCGCCGGTGGCCGCGCCACTGCCCTGCACCACGTTGAACACGCCCGGCGGCAGGCCGGCCGCTGCGGCGGCATCGGCCAGCAGCGAGCAGGTCAGCGGGGCCCACTCGGGCGGCTTCAGCACGCAGGTGTTGCCGGCGGCCAGCGCCGGCCCGAGCTTCCAGGTGGACAGCATCAGCGGCGCATTCCACGGCGTGATGATGGCGACCACGCCGGCGGGGTCGTGGCGCACCAGGTGGCGGGCCTGTGCGGTCTCCAGCGGACGGTCCTGCAGCGTCAGCGCATGCTCGGCGAACCAGCTGATGTTGAGCATCGCGCGCGGCACCACGCCATGCCGCATGCGCGACAGCAGCACGCCCGCGTCGTTGCTCTCCAGCACGCAGAAGGCTTCCGCCCGCTGGCCGATCTCGGCCGCGAAGCGGTCGAGGTACGGCTTGCGCCCCGCCGCGCCGAGCGCGGCCCAGGCCGGAAAGGCGCGCTGCGCGGCGCTGATGGCGGCATCGACCGCGGACTGCCCGCCTTCGGCGATGCGGCCGAGCGGGCGCTGGTCGATCGGGCTGAAGAGCTCGAAGGTCTCGGCCGATGCGACGCGCCGGCCGTCGATGTAGTGGTCCGGCGACACCTCGACGCCGGCCACGGCCAGGCGATCGGAGC
>CBIHPZ010000578.1:0-3285 GCA_966211865.1 uncultured Aquabacterium sp. | reverse complement strand
GGCGTGTCCGCATACACCGCATCGCGCAGCGTGTCTTCGGCCACCGGCCCCAGTGAACGCAGCGCCGCCAGCACCTTGGCCTCGCGGCCGAGTCGGTGCGCCACCAGCCTGTTCACCTGCGCATGCGGCTCGTCGATCAGGAAGCCGTGGCCGGGGGCCAGCCACTCCAGTTCCAGGTCGAGCAGGCGTTTCAGCGACGCCAGATAAACCGCCATGTCCCCGTCCGGCGGATTGATGACCACGGTGGAGCCCTGCATGATGTGGTCGCCGGTGAAGAGCAGCTTTTCCTCTTCCAGCAGGAAGCACAGGTGGTTGCTGGCATGGCCAGGCGTGTGCACCGCGCGCAGGGTGGCGTCGCTGCCGAGCCGCAGCACGTCGCCGTCGGCCAGCACCTGGTCGGGCACGAAGCCAGCGTCCTGCCACTCCAAGTGAGCGGCCACGCGGCCGAAGCTGCGCACGCCCCAATGCGCCCAGTGCGCCTTCAGCGCGGCCGCGGCCGGCGAATGGTCCTTGTGCGTGTGGGTGACGACGATGCGGGTGACGCGGCCCGGCGCCGCGGCGATCAGCGCCTGCACATGCGATTCATCGTCCGGCCCCGGGTCCAGCAGCGCCCAGTCGTCCGCACCGGGCGTGCCGATGAAGTAGCTGTTGGTGCCGGGCCCGGTCATCATGCTGCCGTTGGGCGCCGTCACGCGCAGCACGCGCGGCGAGAGCCACACCGGCACGGCCGGCGCCAGCTCGGTGCTGACGTGGCCGCGTCCTTCGGGATCCAGGCGGCCGATCTCGGCATAGGGCCAGGCGCCGGGCATCACCGGGCGCTTGCCTTCGCGGCTGGCGGCCAGGCGCGGGCGGATCATCGGCTTGGGCGCCTCGCGCGCGGCGTCGGCGATCACCGCGGCGGCGCTGTCGAAACCGGCCAGGGCCTTCAAGGTCACCGAGGTGACGTTGACCAGCTTCAGCCCGCGCGCCGGGTCAAGCGCCTCGGCGGGCGTCAGCCACAGCAGTTCCACGGTCTCGGTCTCGTCGTGGCGCGCGGTCTGGCCGGGCGGCAGGGTGGTGACGAAGAAGCGGGTGTCGAAGATCTTCGGCATGCCCTTGGGCGTCATCCAGTGGCTGTAGTAGGTCAGCGCGCCCAGGTCCATGCGCACGCCCAGGCGCTCGCAGACTTCGGCCATGCCGATCTCGTTGGCGTGCAGCGCGCGTCGCATCTCGACGACCTCCGCCGCCGGCAGCGCATCCAACGCGATCGGGCGGCCATCGGCCGCGTTGGCCACCAGCACGCCGGCTTCCTCGAAGCACTCGCGCACCGCGGCCACCCAGAAGTTCAGGCCGTTGGCCGGCACGCCAAGACGGCGGCTGGCCTCGGCATCGTCCAGGCCATCGGCCAGGGCGTACGAGTCGCTGTCGCCCGGGTCCAGGATGCCGCCGGGAAAGACGGTGGCGCCGCTGTTCTGGTCGCCGGGGCGCTCGGCGCGGCGCAGCAGCAGCACCTCGAAGGGGCCGGGGCGGCCCGGCGCGGCGTCGCGCAGCACGATCAGCGAGGCGGAGGTGCGCGGCACGGCGGGCGCGCCGGTGCCGGAGGCCGCCACGGCGGCAAGGTAGGCGGGTGAGGTCATGGGGGTGTCTGCAAGGCACTGCCCTCGGCCAGCAGCGCAGCGATCTCGGCGGCGCTGAACCCGGCCTCGGCCAGCACGGCTTCGGTGTGGGCGCCGGCCTCGGGCCCGGCGGTGGGGGTGGACGGCGCGCTGCGCGAGAAGCGCGGCGCGGGCGCCGGCTGGCGCACGCCGTCGATCTCGACGAAGGCGGCGCGTTCGCGGGCGTGCGGGTGGTCGGCGGCCTCGGCCACGCTCAGCACCGGGGCGAAGCAGGCGTCCGAGCCCTCGAGGAGCGCGCACCACGCGTCGCGGTCACGGCTGCTGACAATGCGGGTTATCGCTTCCCGCATCTCCGGCCAGCAGCGGCGGTCGTACTGGCGCTTGACGAAGGATTCGTCCAGCCCGATGCGCCGCGCCAGTTCGGCGAAGAACTTGGGCTCCAGTGCGCCGATGGCCACGAAGCGGCCGTCGGCGCAGGCGTAGGTGGCGTAGAACGGCGCGCCGCCATCCAGCAGGTTGGCCGCGCGCCGGGCGGGGTCCCACTGGCCACCGGCGGCCAGGCCGTGGAACAGGCTCATCAGCGACGAGGCGCCGTCCACCATCGCCGCGTCCACCACCTGCCCGCGGCCAGAATGCTGACGCTCAAAAAGCGCGGCCATCAAGCCGAAGGCCAGGTACAGCGCACCGCCGCCGTAGTCGCCCACCAGGTTCAGCGGCGGCAGCGGCTGCCCGGCCGGGCCGATGGCGTGCAAGGCACCGGAGAGCGCGATGTAGTTCAGGTCGTGCCCCGCCGCCTGTGCCAGCGGTCCCTGCTGGCCGAAGCCGGTCATGCGGCCGTAGACCAGGCCGGGGTTGCGCGCCAGGCACTCGTCCGGCCCCAGGCCCAGGCGCTCCGCCACGCCGGGGCGCCAGCCTTCGATCAGCACGTCGGCGCGGTCAATGAGGCGCAGCGCGGCGTCGCGGCCGGCCGGGCGCTTGATGTCCAGCGCCACCGAGCGCCGGCCGCGGCCCGCGACGTCGAAGCGCGCCGGCATCGGCAGCCCCAGGCCGCTGGGCTCGGTGCGGTCGATGCGCACGACCGTGGCGCCCAGGTCCGCCAGCAGCATCGCGGCGAAAGGCCCGGGGCCGATGCTCGCGAGTTCGACGACCTGCAGTCCGGCAAGGGGTCCCATCGGCGCTTGTACGGGTGGTTGGGGGGTGGCGGTGAACGGGGCAGTGTGCCGCACGCGCCCTCGGGGCGCTGTCACGCGGGCGCAGCGCCAGCACTAGGATCGGTGCCTTCCACCCCCCCTGTCCCGAGGACCGACGCCATGCCCCGCCGCAACGCCCCGTTCGCCCGCCTGTTGATGCTCAGCGCCGCGCTGGCGGCGGGCAGTGCGCTGGCCGAGGGGCCGGCCACGGCAAAAGCCGCGCCGGCTGCCGCGTCGTCCGGGGCTTCAGCCGGGTCCTCGACCGCATCAGGCCCGCAGCTGCCCGCCAAGGTGAAGTCCGCCCACGCCAGCGCATCCGCCGCGGCCAACAAGGGCGCCAGCGCCGTCGGCTCCGGCGTGCAAAAGGCCGGCGACGCGATCCAGCGCGGCGGCAAGAAGGTGGGCGACGCCATCACCCGCGGCGTCAACAAGCTGGGCATCCCGACGGCCGGGGCCAGCGGCGCGGCCGGCACCAAGGCGGGCGAGCAGGCGAACTGACC
>CBIHPZ010000577.1:0-3286 GCA_966211865.1 uncultured Aquabacterium sp. | reverse complement strand
CACGGCCATGTAGGCCACCGCCGTCTCGAAGCGCTGCGGCATCACGATGGCCACGCGGTCGCCGCGGGCCACGCCACGCGAACGCAGCACATTGGAAAGCCGGTTCGCCGCGCGCTGCAGCTGGCCGTAGGTGAAGCTGGCCTCGGCGCCGTTCTCGTGCTGCCAGTGGATGGCCACCGCCTGCGGCTGCGTGGCCGCCCAGCGGCCGCAGCAGGCGCGCGCGATGTTGAAATCCGCCGGCACCTGCCAGCGCAGGGACGCGTGCATGGCGTGATAGCGGTCGGCGTCGGGCAACACGGCTGCGCTCCCGCTCATGCGCCGAAGCGTTGCAGCGCCTCGCCGGTGACGCGGCAGATGCGCCACTCCGGCATCACGGTGGCGCCCATCTTTTCGTAGAAGCGGATCGCGTGCTCGTTCCAGTCCAGCACGCTCCACTCGAAGCGGCCGTAGCCGCGTTCCACCGCCAGCGCGCCCAGCCGGCTCAGCAGTGCCTTGCCGATGCCGGCGCTCCGGTGCGCCGGCTGCACGTAGAGGTCTTCCAGGTACAGCCCCGGCTTGCCGAGGAAGGTTGAGAAGTTGGTGAAGAACAGCGCGAAGCCGACCACCGAGCCCTGCACCACCGCCACCCACGACTCCACCACCGGCTTGTCGCCGAACAGGTGCGGGTGCAGCGTCTCGGGCGTCACCTTCACCAGGTGCGTCAGGTGCTCGAAGTCGGCCAGCTCGTTGATCAATCCGACGATGGCCGGCACATCCTGCGGCTGCGCAGGGCGAAGTTCAAAAGAAGGCATGGGGGGCTTTCGGGCTGTACCTGCAGCGTTCGCCCTTGCGGCGGCCCTGCCGGCTCACGCGGCTGATTCTGCACCGCTACAGTGCCCTGATGACCCAGCAGCCCACCTTGCCCCAGGCCTCCGCCTACCGCCCCAAGCGCCATGCGCGCAGCCTGTGGTTCGACATCCGCGGCCTGCGCTACCACGCGCTGCTGTGGGGCGAGCTGGCCGATGCCTCGGCCGGCCGGCCGCTGCGCGTGATGATGCATGGCTGGATGGACGTCGGCGCGTCGTTCCAGTTCGTCGTCGATGGCCTCGACCCCGCGGTGCCGGTGCTGGCGGCCGACTGGCGCGGCTTCGGCCGCACGGCCAACCCGGGCGCCGATGCCTACTGGTTCCCCGACTACGTGGGCGACCTCGACGCGCTGCTCGACGCGCTGTCGCCCGATGCGCCGGTCGACCTGCTGGGCCACAGCATGGGCGGCAACGTGGTGATGGGCTATGCCGGCGTGCGCCCGCGGCGCGTGCGGCGGCTGGTGAACCTGGAAGGCTTCGGCATGCCGGACACGCCGCCCGACGATGCACCCGCCCGGCTGGAACGCTGGCTGGACGAACTGAAGACGCCCGAGCGCCTGCGCGACTACGACAGCCTGGACGCCGTGGCCCAGCGCCTGCGCCAGACCAATCCACGACTGGCGCCGGCACGCGCCGCGTGGCTGGCCGCCGAATGGGCCGAGCAGCGGCAAGACGGCCGCTGGCACCTGCGCGCCGACCCCGCGCACAAGCGCGTCAACCCCATCCCCTATCGCGCGGCCGAAGCGCTGGCGATGTGGCGTCGCATCACGGCACCGGTGCTGTGGGTGGAAGGCCGCGACAGCCGCCCGCCCGCGGCCTGGGGCGACCGCTACCCGCGCGCTGAATTCGAGGCCCGCCTCGGCGTGGTGCCCCAACTGCAGCGGGCGGTGATCGACGATGCCGGCCACATGCTGCACCACGACCAGCCCGACGCCGTGGCGGCCGCGATCGAGGCCTTCTGGGCGCCGCATTGATGCGGCCCGCCGGGGCCATGCACACCCGCTTCAGTCTTCCTCGTTCACCCCGTGCTCGCGGTCGAGCCGGTTCATGAAGATCGCATAGCACCACACGATGGCGCAGAAGGCGATCAGCGCCCCCTGCGAGGCCAGCCAGTGGCTGAAGGGCAGGCCAAAAACCCGGAACGTGAAGGCCGGTGCAAACCAGGTGAGCACGAAGCTCAAGACGAACCACAGGCCCAGCAGAGCGGCCGTGACGCGCAGCGTGGTGCGCCAGTAGGCACGGTGGGAAACCGGTGCGGCAGGTGGAGCGGACTCGGGCGTTGTCATGGCAAGGCAGGCGCGCCCATGGTGCGCAGCCGCACCGTTCTGGCGATCAGTGGAAACCCGCAATCATCGCCCCCAACGGCATCGCGCCCACACCCGGCCGGTGCCCGGCGCCGCGGACACCCCATGCGAGAATCCGCGCCTTCCTCAAAACGCCATCACCATGGACATCGAACGCGTCAACGCCATCGGCTCGCTGCTCGCCGACCTGAGCGCCCGTACCGAGCAGCTTCGGGGGTATCTTTGACTACGATCGCAAAGCCCTGCGATTGAATGAAGTCAATGCCGCGCTGGAGAACCCCAGCGTCTGGAACGAGCCCAAGCGGGCCCAGGAACTCGGCAAGGAAAAGAAGACCCTGGAGACCGTGGTCGAGACCATCGACCACCTGGCCAGCAACCTGGCCGACAACACCGAGCTGTACGAGATGTCGAAGGCCGACGAGGACTTCGACGGCCTGGCCGCGATCGAAGCCGACGCGGCCAAGCTGCAGGAGATCGTCGAGCAGCTCGAATTCCGCCGCATGTTCAGCAACCCGGCGGACCCCAGCAACTGCTTCATCGACATCCAGGCCGGCGCCGGCGGCACCGAAGCCTGCGACTGGGCCGGCATGCTGCTGCGCCAGTACCTGAAGTACTGCGAACGCAAGGGCTTCAAGGCCACCCTGGAAGACGAGACGCCGGGCGACGTGGCCGGCATCAAGAGCGCCACCATCAAGGTCGACGGCGACTACGCCTTCGGCCACCTGCGCACCGAGACCGGCGTGCACCGCCTGGTGCGCAAGAGCCCGTTCGATTCCGCGGGCGGCCGCCACACCTCGTTCGCGTCGCTGTTCGTCTACCCGGAGATCGACGACTCGATCGAGATCGAGATCAACCCGGCGGACGTGCGCACCGACACCTTCCGCGCCTCCGGCGCCGGCGGCCAGCACATCAACAAGACCGACTCGGCGGTGCGCCTGACGCACATCCCGACCGGCATCGTGGTGCAGTGCCAGGACGGCCGCAGCCAGCACAGCAACCGCGACGTGGCCTGGAAGCGCCTGCGTTCGCGCCTGTACGACCACGAGATGCGCAAGCGCCAGGAAGAGCAGCAGAAGCTGGAAGACACCAAGACCGACGTCGGCTGGGGCCACCAGATCCGCAGCTACGTGCTCGACC
>CBIHPZ010000576.1:0-3289 GCA_966211865.1 uncultured Aquabacterium sp. | reverse complement strand
GGCATACACGCCGCCCAGCGCCAGGCCGCTCAGCAGGGCCTGCAGGATGTCGGTCATGTCAGGCTGCCTGCTACTTCTTGAAGTCAGCGGCCGTCAGCTTCTTGGTGATGTCGTCCTCGTAGGCCGTCACCTGGCCGGCCTTCCAGCGCGCCAGGTGGAAGTCGGACACCTCCAGCGCCTCGTGGTCGCCCTTGGTGAAGGGCTTGGAATAGGTCTTCACCACGCCCTGGGTCTCGGGGATGCCGTTGTCCAGCACCTCGGCCACCTTGGCGCCGTCGGTGGTGCCGGCCTTCTTCATCGCGGCGGCCAGCACCATCACCGAGTCATAGGCCTGCGCGGCCGAGACGAAGGTGGCCAGCTTCGGGTAGCGCGCCCGCACCCGCTTGGCCAGCGCCACCGCGCGCGGCGAGCTGTTCTCGGCAATGGACGTGGCAAAGATGATGTGCTCGGCCAGCTTGGGACCGGCGATGTCGAGCAGGGCCGTGCTCATGTTGCCCCAGGTGCCCAAGGTGGTCGGGAAGTAGTTCACCTTCTCCATGCTGCGCAGCAATTGCGCATTCGCGTCCGCCAGGCCATACACGATCAGCGTGTCCGCGCCCGATTCGCGGATGCGCGCCAGTTGCGAGGTCATGTCCGTGTCCTTGGGCGCGAACTTGGCCACCGCCGCGCGTTCCAGGCCGTGCAGCGCCAGCACCTCGGTCAGGTCCTTGATGCCCTGCTGGCCAAAGCCGGTGGCGTCGCCGATGATGGCGATCTTCTGGTTCTTCGAGGCCTTGATGGCATAGGCCACCAGCAGCGCCACCTGCTCGCGGTCCACCATCGAGATGCGGAAGATGAAGTTCTGCGGCTCGTTGGCATAGCGCTTGGTGATCTCGGTGGCGGTGGCCACCGGCACGATCACCGGCACCTTTTTCTGCTGCGGGATGTGCAGCCAGGCCAGCGCATTGCCGGAATTGGTGGGCCCGATCACCGCGGCCACCTTCTCGTTGTCGATCAGCTCGGTCATGTTCTGGATCGACTTCGGCGGGTGGCCGGTGTCGTCGCGCACCACGCCCACCAGTTGCTTGCCCAGCACGCCGCCGGCCTTGTTGATGTCCTCGATGGCCAGCTCGAACCCGTGGCGCGCGGCCACGCCCAGTTCGGCCGCACCGCTGCCGGACTGGTCGGCGTTGAAGCCGATCTTGATGTCCTGCGCCAGCGCGGCACAGGTGAGGAAGCTGGCCGCCAGTGCGGCGGCGAGTCGGCGAACCGACGGCAGTCGGAAGGAACGCTTCATGGCGTTTGTCTCCTTGTGGTGGATGTCGGGCGGTGGGCCGCCGGGGAAACTTCAGCGGCCGGCTCAGCCGCGCACTTCGGACACCAGCGCCGCCGCGCGGTCGCTGCGCACGTCGCCTTCGGCCACCATGCGGCGGGCGATGGCGTCGACCTCGGCGCCGGTCGCGCCCGCGCCAATCGCCACGTTGCGCGCATGCAGGGCCATGTGGCCGCGCTGGATGCCTTCGGTGGACAGCGCGCGCAAGGCGCCCAGGTTCTGCGCCAGGCCCACGGCCACCGCAATCTCGGCCAGCTGCTGCGCCGTGCTAACGCGCAATATGCGCAGCGCCACCTGGGCCAGCGGGTGCACCTTGGTGGCACCGCCCACCAGGCCCACCGGCATCGGCATCTCGATGGTGCCCACCAGCGCGCCCGCGGCGTCCTTCTCCCATTGGGTCAGGGACGTGTAGCGGCCGCCGCGGCAGGCATAGGCATGGGCGCCCGCTTCCACCGCGCGCCAGTCGTTGCCGGTGGCCACGATCACGGGGTCGATGCCATTCATGATCCCCTTGTTGTGCGTGGCCGCGCGGTAGGGGTCGATGACGGCGAAGGCACCCGCCTCCACCACGCCGTCGATGATCTCCTCGCCGCTGCGCTCGCGCGTCGCCAGCGCTTCGGCCGTCAGGCGCACGCGGGCGCGGGCCAGGCGCAGGTCGGCCAGGTTGGACAGGATGCGCAGCCGCACCGGCGCGCCGGTGATGGCCTCGACCAGCGGTGCCACGGCCTCGGCCATGGTGTTGACGGTGTTGGCGCCCATCGCGTCGCGCACGTCCACGATGAGGTGCAGCACCACCATCGACCCGACCGGCGTGTCTTCGAACACCTGCACCTCGATGTCGCGCGCGCCGCCGCCCAGCGTCACCAGCACCTGGTCGCGGCTGTTGGCGACGCGCAGGATCTCCTCGCGCTGGCGCAGGATGGCGTGGCGCGCGCCATGGCAATCACGCAGGCCCACCACCTGCACCTGCGCCCGCATCAGCGGCCCGGTGCTGGAGGTTTCGAAGCCGCCGCATTCGCGCGCCAGCTTGGCCATGTACGACGCCGCGGCAATCACCGACGGCTCTTCCACCACCATCGGCACCAGCACGTCGCGGCCATTCACCGTGAAATTGCAGGCGATGCCGAATGGCAATTCAAAGGTGCCGATGACGTTCTCGACCATGCCGTTGGCACGCTCCAGCGGCAATGCGCCGGGCGCGGACAAGAGCCGCGCATCGGCGTCGGACAGGCCGGCGGACTGCACCAGCTGCGCCAGCCGCGCAGTGGGGGTGAGGGATCGGAAATTGGCAAGGCGGGAGTCCACTGTCATGGCCTGTCGAAGTCGAAGGGATATCGGAATGGGGCCAATGTAGAAGTGCTGTACCCCTCGCGGAGGTGACAGTTCGGCGGGACAGTGAGGGGGCCGCACCAGGTACGGTTGACGGCTGGCATAGTGCCGAAATCGCGTTCTCTCCCCAGGAAAACCCGAAGATGACCGCCACCCGGCCCACGCTTGCGCAGGCGCTTGCCGACTCGCTGGAACGCCAGATCCAGGCCGGTGCCTACAAGGCCGGCGAACGCCTGCCGTCATTGCGCGACCTGGCGCAGCGCCACGAGTACGCGAAGAACACCGTCGTCGCCGCCTTCGACCTGCTGGTGCTGCGCGGCCTGGTGGAGCCGCGCCGCGGCGCCGGCTATTTCGTGCGCGAACAAGCGCCCACGCGCGTGGTGGAACGCGAGACCGGATCGCTGGGCCGCGCGATGGACATCGTGTGGCTGATGCGCGCGCAATTGAAATCCGAGCCCGGCACGCTCTCATTGGGCGATGGCTTTCCGCCGGTCGAATGGCTGTCCGACGTGCGCCTGGACAAATACCACCAGAAAGTCGTGCGCACCGGCATGGGCAGCCTGTTCCGCTACGGCAACCGCTTCGGCTACGAGCCATTGCGCAAGCACCTGGTGCGCCGGCTGTCCGACTACGGCGTGGGCGCCGACA
>CBIHPZ010000575.1:0-3296 GCA_966211865.1 uncultured Aquabacterium sp. | reverse complement strand
GTGGTCGAGGTGGCCGGTGCGTACCACGGCTGGGGCCGCCTGGCCGTGCCCTTCACCAGCACCACGCCCTCACCAACGAAGGCAGCTGTTTCCGCGACGGACCGCAGGTCAGTTGAAGCGCCCGCGCAGCCCGCCCACGCTGAAGCGGCCGCCGCCCAGCAGCATCACCGCCAGCGCGCCGGCCAGGAACAGGCCCTGCAGTTCCAGCGCCCAGCCGCCTTGCGGCCCCAGCTTGAACAGGTCGGCCGAGTGCGCCAGCGCGATGGCCACCCCCATGTTGACCGCCGCCAGCAGCCCGGCCAGCCGGGTCCACAGGCCCAGGATCATCGCCAGCGGCGCGAGCAGTTCACCGATGAAGACGGCGTAGGCCAGCGCGCCCGGCAGGCCGTGCTGCTGCAGCATGCCCACGATGGGGTCGACCCCGCTGGAGAGCTTGGCGATGCCGTGCAGCATCAGCAGCACGCCCAGGCTGACGCGCAGCAGCAGCTTGCCCAGGTCGTCCAGCACCAGGGCGCGCGCGGTGGCGTCCCAGCGCCGGGCGGTGGGCGGCAGCGTGTTCGTATAGAAGTTGCCGTTCGAGTGGGAGTGCGAGAGGTCGGCCATCAGGGGCTCCACGGGCGATGGGGTCGATGGCCAGGGGCGGCAACCCCCGTGCCCGGGCGACAATTCCCATGCCCATGACCGACGCTGCAACGCCCCCGGCCGCCGACCCTGCGCCGCTCGAGCCACCCCGGCCCGAGGACTACGAGTGCTGCGGCAACGGCTGCGAGCCCTGCGTGTTCGACCTGCATGCCCAGGCGGTGGAGCTGTGGCGCGCCGACATGAAGGCCTGGCGCGAACGGCAGGCCGCGCGCCAGGCGCCGCCGGCGGAGCGCCCTGCCGAGCCCCCTGCGGATCCGCCTGCGCCGCAGTCCGTGCCGGCCCTGTGCCGGCCGGATGGCACGGCTTGAACGCCGCCAGTTGGCCCGCACCGTCAACCGTCTCTAGCCGAAATCCCCCGCCCCGGCATGGGCCTTGCCCAGCACCCCAGGCCGCGGCGGGGCACTGAGCGGACTCAACGCAGGCGTCACAGGGCGCGTGCTACCGTTCGCCCCCTTCCAAGACCAACGGGGACAACAGATGAGCAGCAGCATGACGGACCGCCTGCGCCAGATCTCCCCCGAGCGGCTGCGCGGCATGCGCCGCGGCATCGAAAAAGAGAGCCTGCGCGCTGACGCAGCCGGTGAGCTGGCACTCACCCCACACCCCGCGGCGCTGGGCTCGGCGCTGACCCACCCGCACATCACCACCGACTTCAGCGAATCGCAGCTGGAGTTCATCACCGGCGTGCACGCCGACGTCGACAGCTGCATCGCCGAGCTGACCGAGATCCACCAGTTCGCCTACCGCGCGCTGGGCGACGAGCTGCTGTGGGTGGCCAGCATGCCCTGCGGCCTGCCGAGCGACGAGAACATCCCGATCGGCCGCTACGGCACCTCGAACGTGGGCCGCGCCAAGAGCGTCTACCGCATGGGCCTGGCGCACCGCTACGGCCGGCGCATGCAGACCATCTCCGGCATCCACTACAACTGGTCGCTGCCGGGCGTCAGCAGCGAGCAGTACTTCGGCCTGATCCGCAACTTCCGCCGCCACTCCTTCCTGCTGCTGTACCTCTTCGGCGCGTCGCCTGCGGTGTGTTCCAGCTTCGTCGAAGGCCGCCCGCACACGCTGCAGCCCATCAGCGCGGACGCCACCCACACGCTGCACCGGCCGCACGCCACCTCGCTGCGCATGGGGCGCCTGGGCTACCAGAGCGACGCGCAGGCGTCGCTGTCCGTCAGCTACAACAGCCTGGACAGCTACGCCGCCTCGCTGCACGACGCGATGACGCGGCCCTACCCCGCCTACGAGACGCTGGGCGTGCGCAACCCCGGGGGCGAATACAACCAGCTGGCCACCAGCCTGCTGCAGATCGAGAACGAGTTCTACGGAACGATCCGGCCCAAGCGCGTCATCCGCACCGGCGAACGCCCGCTGCACGCGCTGCGCGAGCGGGGCGTGGAATACGTCGAGGTGCGCTGCATGGACCTCGATCCGTTCGAGCCGGTCGGCATCGGTGCCTCCACCGCCCGCTTCCTCGACATCTTCCTGCTGCACTGCCTGCTGTCCGACAGCCCGCCGGACAGCCCGGACGAGATCGCCGCGCTGGCCCGCAACCAGCACCGCACCGCCGAGAACGGCCGCCAGCCGGGCCTGCTGCTGGAGCGGGCAGGGCGCGAGGTGCTGCTGAGCGACTGGGCGGCGCAGCTGCTGCAGCAGTTCGCCCCCATCGCCGCCGCACTGGACGCCGCCGAAGGGGGACAGGCCCACCGCGACGCGCTGGCCCTGGCCACGGCCCGGCTGCAGGCGCCGGACAGCACCCCGTCGGCCCGCGTGCTGAAGGCCATGGCCGCGGACCACCACGATTCGCACACCGCCTTCGTGGCCGCCATGGCGCGCCGCACGCGAGAAGCCCTGCTGGCCCGGCCCTACGCGGCCGCGGTGGACGAGCACTTCGCCGCGCTGGCGCGCGAATCGCTGGACGAGCAGAAGCGCCAGGAGGCGGCCGACACGCTGCCCTTCGAGGACTTCCGCCTGCAGTACCTCTCGCCCGAGCAACTGGGCGTGCCGGCGATCGCCTGAGGCCCGTGCAGGCGGCGTGGTCGCCGCCGTCGTGTTGACCGGCGTCGCAGCCGGTCCGGCGCGCCGGCAGGGCGTGCGCCTGTGATGCCTCTGCCGCGGCCTGCTGCACAGGGTGTTACACGATCATCTTAGGGGTTATACGCCGGCGACTCTTTGCGCAGAATGCGCCCCGCCACGAAGAGTCACCGGGAGACCTCCCTTTGCCCATCGCCCTACCTGCCTGGCTGGCGTTGCCGCCAGCACTGCTCGGCCCCTTGTCGGAGCTGAGCAGCCGGCTGGATTTCGCCGCGCTGTACGAACAGCGCGGCCGCCTGATGCAGATGGCGACCGCCCTGCCGCACCTGGCCCTGCTGCCGGAGCGGGCGGTGATGCGCGACGCCGTGAGCCAGCCCTTCGAACTGGTGGTCGATGCGGTCAGCACCTCCGCGCACTTCGAGATCAAGGAAGTCATCGGCGAGCAGATGAGCCTGCGGCTCTTGCAGCCCGATGGCAGCTACAAGCCGTGGCACGGCTACGTGGTGCAGGCCGCGCAGCTGGGCGCGGATGGCGGCCTGGCCCGCTATCGGCTGGTGATGCGCCCGTGGCTGCACTTCCTCACGCTGAGGCGCGACAGCTTCATCCACCAGGACAAGGAC
>CBIHPZ010000574.1:0-3305 GCA_966211865.1 uncultured Aquabacterium sp. | reverse complement strand
TTCTACGAGCGCCTGTTCAACTTCCGCGAGATCCGCTACTTCGACATCGAAGGCCAGGTCACCGGCGTGAAGAGCAAGGCCATGACCAGCCCCTGCGGAAAGATCCGCATCCCGATCAACGAGGAAGGCAACGAGAACAAGGGCCAGATCCAGGAGTACCTGGACATGTACCGCGGCGAAGGCATCCAGCACATCGCCTTGCTGTCGCGCGACCTGTACGCCACGGTGGACCGACTGCGCGGCAGCGGCATCAAGCTGCTGACCACGCCGGACACCTACTACGAGCTGGTCGACAAGCGCATCCCGGGCCATGGCGAGGACGTGGCGGCGATGCAGCGCCAGCAGATCCTGATCGACGGCAAGAAGGGCGACCTGCTGCTGCAGATCTTCAGCGAGAACCAGCTGGGCCCGATCTTCTTCGAGTTCATCCAGCGCAAGGGCAACGAAGGCTTCGGCGAGGGCAACTTCAAGGCGCTGTTCGAGAGCATCGAGCTCGACCAGATGCGCCGTGGCGTGCTGAGCAAGGAGCCGGCCAAGGCCTGAGGACCACCTGGCGCCCCGGGGAGCGAGGCTTGGCGCAGCACGGCGCCGGGCTCCCAACGCGCCATTGACGTGGCAGTGCCCGGCGCCACCCAGGCGCGTGCGCACTGCAGCGGTGCCGGCGTGACTTGCAGTTACCGCCGCGCGCCGGGCTTGGCGGCGGGGTGTAAGACACTGCGCCTTCGCGCCGGCGCCCCTTGCGCCGGCCGGCCCGCCCATGCCGACGTCCCCCTCCGCCGCCAAGCGCGCAGCCACTGGAGCCGCGAGGCCTGCCGACTGCCCAGGCGCACCTCCTGAGGGCTGGGACGCCCTCGCCCGCACGCTGCTGATTCCACTGGCCGCCCGGGCCTGCGGCGACGCGATGTTCCCCGCCCTGGCCGTCGACGACGGCCACGCCGCGCGCTTGCTGGGCGAGCTGGGCATCGACGTCGCGTCCTTCACCGCCGACCGCCACTCGGTGTGCGGCGTGCTCAGCCGCACGCGGCTGATGCGGACCGCGGCCCAGCGGTTCTTCGAGCGCCACCCGCAGGCCACCGGCGTCGCGCTGGGCGCCGGCCTCAGCCACTACCACCAGTGGCTGGACAACGGCCGCAACCGCTGGATCGACATCGACCAGGCCCCCGTGGTGGCCCTGCGCGAGCGCTGGCTGCCGGCCGCGCCGCCGCGGCGCCTGAACCGCGCCGCCGACCTGGCCGCAGCCGACTGGTGGCTGGACGCCGGACTGCCATTGCACCGCCGCGGGGAACCCCTGCTGCTGCTCGCCGAAGGCGTGCTGATGTACCTGGAGCCCGAGCAGGTGCAGCGCCTGCTGTGGCTGGTGGGCGAACATGCGCCGCCCGGCTCGCTGCTGCTGGCCGATTGCTTCGGCCGCCACATGGTGGGCATGGAAGGCTGGCACCCGAGCGTGCGGCTCACCACGGCGCGCTTCCGGTGGGGGCTGGGCTCGGTGGAGGACCTGGCCCGCCCGCACCCCCGGCTGCAGCTGGTGGCCGAGCAGCCGGTGATGGACGCCATGGGCGCGGCCGAGGCCTATGCGGCACGCTGGTTCCGCTTCGTCACCGGCGTGCCGTTCTACAGTGTCTACCTGCTCGGCGTGGGCCGGGATCCGAACGACGACGAGGGGCCATGACGACCGACTCTGCATCGACCGCGGTTGCGGTGGTCACCGGCGGCGCCCGCGGCATCGGCCTGGCCATCGCGCGCTGGTTCCTGGGCCGGGGCCAGCGCGTGGCGCTGCTGGACATCGATGCCGACACGCTGCGCCGCACCGAAGCCGAACTGGCCGAGCCGGCCCGCGTGCTGGCGCTGCACACCGACGTCTCGCAGCCGGCGCAGGTGGATGCCGCCGTCGCCGCCGTGATGCAGCGCTTCGGCCGCATCGACGCGCTGGTGAACAACGCCGGCGTGGCGGTGTTCAAGCCCATCGGTGACACCAGCTACGAGGAATGGCGCCACGTGCTCGGCACCAACCTGGACGGCGCCTTCCTCTGCACCCAGGCGTGCGCGCCGGCCATGAAGGCGGGCGGCGGCGGCGCGGTGGTGAACATCGCCTCCATCTCGGGCCTGCGCGCCAGCACGCTGCGGGTGGCCTACGGCACCAGCAAGGCGGCGCTGATCCACCTGACCAAGCAGCAGGCGGTGGAACTGGGCACGGTGGGCATCCGCGTCAATGCGGTGGCGCCGGGGCCGGTGGACACCGAGATGGCGAAGCTGGTGCACAGCGTGGCGATCCGCTCCGACTACCACGACGTGATCCCGCTGAACCGCTACGGAACGACCGAGGAGATCGCCCAGGTGGTGGGTTTCCTGTGCAGCCCCGAGGCCAGCTACGTCAACGGCCAGGTGCTGGCGGTGGACGGCGGCTTCGACGCCGCGGGCGTGGGCCTGCCGACGCTGCGGCGCAACGCTGCCGGTTCAGCCTAACAAGCGAAAGCAGCAGCCAGGCACAAGCAGCCTCCCCTCGCGCTGCGCGGCCTCGGATGCCACTGGCCATGATGGCGCGACGCTGAAATGCAAACGGCCCGCTTGCGCGGGCCGTGATGCTTGTTCTTCTTGAGAGATTTGGTTGCGGGGGCAAGATTTGAACTTGCGACCTTTGGGTTATGAGCCCAACGAGCTACCAGGCTGCTCCACCCCGCGACTGAAGCTGCGCACTATAGCATCATTTCGCCGCAACAAAAAGCCGTCGCTTCCGGATGGGCTTGGAGGGGTTCTCGCGCGTAGCATCCGGGCCTGCATTTCCGCCCTCCAGATTCCGAGCGCACCGATGAGCGAAAAACGAACCGTTCTGCTGGTCGACGACCATGAGCTGGTGCGCTTCGGCGTCAAGACCATGTATGCCGAGTTGATGGGCGTCACCGTCGAATGGCTGGAAGCGGGGTCGCTGCAGGAAGCGGTGGATCTCTACACCTCGCACGGCGCGGTGGACGCGGTGCTGCTGGACCTCAACCTCGCCGACTGCAAGGGCCTGCAGGGCCTGCGCATGTTCCTGCAGGCGCACCCGAAGGCGCGCGTGGCCGTCTTCAGCGGCACCCAGGACGAGTTCGTCATCCGCCAGGCGCGCGCGCTGGGCGCGGTGGGCTACGTCGGCAAGGGCACGATGATGAACCAGATGCGCGACACCCTGGCCGCGCTGCTCTTCCCCAACGGCGCGCCCGAAACGCGCGGCCCCGCGGCGCCCAGCAGCGCGCTGTTCCCGCGCTTTCCGTCGTCGGCGATGTACGACCGCGTGGCCGAGCTGGGCCCGCGCCACCTCGAGATCCTGG
>CBIHPZ010000573.1:0-3311 GCA_966211865.1 uncultured Aquabacterium sp. | reverse complement strand
AGCGCAGGCGCTGCTCGAACTCGCCCTTCATGCTGGCGCCGGCCTGCAGCAGGCCAACGTCCAAAGTGAGCAGCGTCACGTCCTTCAGCGCCGGCGGCACGTCGCCGCGGGCGATGCGCTGCGCGAAGCCTTCGACCACCGCGGTCTTGCCCACGCCGGCCTCGCCGACCAGGATGGGGTTGTTCTGGCGCCGGCGCATCAGGATGTCGACCACCTGGCGGATCTCGTCGTCGCGGCCGACGATGGGGTCCATCTTGCCGCTGCGGGCCTGCTCGGTCAGGTCGGTGGTGAAGCGCTTCAGCGCCTCCTGCTTGCCCATCGCGGCGGGGGCGATGGCGTCGCTGGCCTCGCCGGGGGCGCCGCCGGAATCGCTGGCCTGCATCACGTACTCGGGCGAGCTGGCGAGCAGGGTCGGGAACTTCTCGGTCAGGTCGTCGAGCTTGATCTTCTCGAACTGCTTGGAAATCGCCAGCAGCGCGCCGCGCAGCGACGGCGTCTTCAGCATGCCGATGATCAGGTGGCCGGTGCGCACCTGCGTGTCGCCGAACATCAGCGAGCCGTAGACCCAGCCGCGCTCGACGGCATTGGAGATGAACTCCGACAGGTCGCTGATCGACGAGGCGCCGCGCGGCAGCCGGTCCAGCGCCTTGGTCAGGTCCGCGGCCAGCGCGGCGGCGTCCAGCTCGTAGTGGCGGATGATGCGGTGCAGGTCGGAGTCGGGCGTGTTCAGGATCTGCGCGAACCAGTGCTGCAGCTCGACGTACGGGTTGCCGCGCATCTTGCAGAACACGGTGGCGCCTTCGATGGCCTTGTAGGCCAGCGGATTCAGCTTGCCGAACAGCGCGGTGCGGGAGATTTCAGCCATGGCGGCCTCCTTGTTTGTCGGTCGACGTCGCAGGACGAGTCTTCGCGGCGCCGAGGCGGCGCAGCAGGAAGGATGAATTCGGGCGCAGCTTCAGGTCGTCGCGGTCCTGGGGTGCGCGGTGCTCGCCGCCACGCGACTTGCCACCGCGGCCGACCCAGCTGGTCAGGCCCAGGCGCATGCGGCGGTCCAGGCGCGGCTCGGGCACCTCGTTCTTGCCGAGCACCAGCTGGGCGTCCCACTGCAGCTCCTGGCCGGCCAGGATGCGCACCCAGTCTCCCAGCGGCTGAAAGGCGCGGCCACCGGGCAGGAAATCGAGGTACTGCTGCAGCGTGAGCGGGCCCAGGCGCAGCCGGAACTTGTACTGCCGGTCCCACACCTTGTGGCCGGCGTTGGCGCTGAGCCCCAGCTCGGCATGCGGCACCTGCGAGCGTTCGGGCCGGTTGCGCGCGAAGCCCAGGCGCGAGCGGTCTTCGGTGGCCACGCTGAGCCACTGGCCCACGTGCGGCTCCAGCGTGACGGGCACGCGGAAATACTGGCGCAGCACCTTGGTCAATGCCTCGGGGTGGCGGCTGCGGCTGGCGATCAGGCCGGCCTGGAACAGCTTGGCGTGCTCCGGCACGCTGTCCGCCGCCGGCAGGTGGCGGTTCAGGCCAAAGGTGGCGCCCAGCCAGGTGGCGTAGCGGTCGTCCTTGGGCCGGTCCTGCTGCACCACCGGCTGCGACTGGGCCCAGGCGCGGTAGAACAGGCTCGTCATCCGGTGGTGGAAGACGTCCAGGAAGCGGGCGGCGGTGGGGTCGCTGCGCTGGTGCAGGCGCTCGCGCACGTACTCGGTCAGGTGCAGCGGCATCGGGCCGTGCGGGCCCAGCAGGCCGAAGAAGCGCACGCCCAGCAGCGGCGGGCGGTCGCCCTTGCGGTCGAAGCGGGCCAGGGCGGCGGGCGCGAAATCGAGCTCGGGCACCTGGCCCAGGCGGATGGCTTCCTGCGACGGGCGCTGCGCCAGGCCGAGGGCAGGCTGGTGCGGGCGCAGCGCGTCGATGCGGCGCATCAAGGCATAGAAGTCGAAGTCCCAGGGGCGGGCTTCGACGGCATCGAACAACTCGTTCAGCGCGCGCACGCGGTCGGCGGCGTCCGGCGGGCGCTCGGGCGGGTCGAGGGGCAAGCCGGGCGTTCCCTTCACGTGGGCGTGTGCGTCACAGGGTGTGCTGATCGCCGGCACGTCACAGCGGCAGCCAGTGGCGTGCAAGTCATCGCGTCGGGCTGTCGCGTGGTCTTCATGGCGTCGGCCTGTCTCCAGGCTTCACAGCGTGGGCCTGTCGCCGACGTGCGGCGCCCAGGTCTTCACCAGTCCGCGCTGCTGGCTGCGCAGCGTGAGCTGGGTGAAGCTGTTGATCGCTGCATGGCGGGCGAAGAACTGTTCCAGCACCGACGCGACGAGAAACGCGCTGGAGCCCTGGAAGCGCATCTCGTCGACCTCCAAGGTCAGGTCGATGCCGCTGCCGAAGCTCAAGGGGCCCTTGAAGGGCAGGCGGCGCACGACGGGCTGAGCGCGCAGCGATAACAAGCCATCGACCTGGTGGCTCCACGCCAGGTCGGCCGGCGGGCCGTACAGCCGCAGCGTGTCGCGCAACATGGCTGCTGCCTGCTCGGGCGTGCCGGACAGCGAGAGCTGGTTCTGCGTCAGCTGGCTCACCAGGCTCCAGCCGATGTCGCCGGTGGGGCGGCGCGACACCGGCCGCGTGGGGCCGCGCAGGCATTCCACCGTGGACACGGGGCCCGGCGAATCGAGCTTCCAGCCGTCGGACCCGGCGGCGCCGGCCTGCGGCAGCAGCGCCGGCAGGTCGCGGTTGCTGACCCAGGCGGTGACGGAGAGCTGGCGCAGCTGCTCGCGGTAGGGGCCGTGGCCGGCGTCGACCAGCGACAGGAACACCTCCTCGCCGATGTAGGACGAGCGCGGGCCCTGCTGGCGCTGGCGCTGCGACATCAGCCGCGGCTCGCGCCGCAGCGTGAAATAGCCGTGGCCTTCGTTCGGCACCTCGTGGTGGGTGGTGAACAGCGGCTTGAACTCGCGCTGCGGCTCGCGGCCGGTGCCGTGGCCGATGACGGTCTCGACGCTGTGCACCTCCATGTCCATCGGCCGCGTGCGGTCCGGCACCAGGTGGTACTCCCAGGCGCCGGGCCCGAGTTGCACGCGATCCAGCCGCTTCGGGAAGAGGTTGATCGCGGGCGTGCAGAAAAGCGCGAGGGTCCCGCCGTCCACCAGCGTTTCAAGTGCAGGATCCCCGCGTGAAAACAGGATGACCAGTTCGGCCTGGTCGCTCGCCACCTGCGCCAGGCGGGAGCTGAGTTCGGTGATGTCGAAGAACAGGAGCCGCTGCGGCAGCGCCGCCACTTCCTGCAGCAGGCGGTGGCCGGAGAAGGCGCGCAGCGTCTCCGGCAGCAGCGCTTC
>CBIHPZ010000572.1:0-3320 GCA_966211865.1 uncultured Aquabacterium sp. | reverse complement strand
CTGGTGGCACTGGCCCGTGGTGGCCATGCCGATGGCGTGTTAGGAATGCGCTGCGGTGTGCCCCTGCCGGCGGCACCGCAGGCGATGGGGGGAGGGGTCGGGTGCGGCACGGATCGCGTCAGCGTCCTGTACAGCGTGGCGCCGGACACGGCCTGGGCACTGCACCTGCAGCCGCGCCAGCCTGCCAGCCGTTTTGGCGACGAGGCGTTGCGGACCCTGCCCGCCTGCGCCTTCCTCGTGCGCGAGGTGCACCGCATCGTTTGCCCGGCCAGCCTGCACGTCGACGAGCGCGTCAATGCCGCGGAGGTTCGCCTGGGCGTGCGCGCCCCGTCGCTGTCGGGCCGTGAACGGCAGGTGTGCGCGCGCATCGCCGGCGGGCACAGTGCCTCCCACATCGCGGCCGAACTGGGCATTTCCGCCTCCACCGTGGTGACGCTGCGCAAGCGGGCCTACGAAAAGCTCGGCATCCACGGCCGGCTGGACCTTCGCCACCTGGCGGCCTGACGAGATTCCCATCCAACGGTGGACGAGATGACACGCGCCTGGACCTGCACGGAAGTTCAGCTCGGCATCGAGATTCCCACCGTTCCCACCCTGCGCCTGCTGGCCACGCTGCGGCGCGAGCAGCTGGCCAGCGGCCTCATCGAATGGCTGGCAGGCCGGGCGAAGCTGAGGCGCCTGGCCATTGCCGAGCACCGACCCGGCATGAGGCGCCTCATCGACCGAGCCGGGGTCGGCCCGCACGAGCTGCAGGACGGCGCGCGCGGCTGGCCCTTCGCGTCCGAGAGCCCGCGCTGGCCCGGCATCGACCACCGGCTGGTGCACTGGCTGCACGGCAGCGGCGTGGCTTCCGCGCTGCGCGTGGCCGTGGGGCAGCACGCTGGCGAAGCCTGCCTGCTGTTCGCCGGCGAGGTGGGCTCGGTGTATGCCGTGCATGCCTCGCGCGATGCCGAGACCGGCGGCTTCCCCGCGGACGAGCTGCGCTGTTGGGCCAAGGCCGCGGTGCTGCTGCGCCAGGTGCTGCGGCTGCGCCCCAGCCTGCGGCCGGCCTTGTCGATCACCGAGCGCGTGCAGCGGGCCGATGCGCTGCTGCAGGCCCGCGGCGCCCGCCTCTCGCCGCGTGAGCGGCAGGTGGTGGCCCGCATTGCCTGCGGGCTGACGAACGACGGCATCGCAGTGGACCTGGGCCTGGCCCCCGCCACCGTGCTGACGCTGCGCCGCCGCGCCTACGCCAAGCTGCAGATCACCAGCTGCGTCCAGCTGTCCTGGCTGGCCGACTAAGAAAGCCCGGCTTGCGCCTCGCCGGTAAGCGGCGTCCTGTGCTAAGCGCGGGTGACATGCGCCAGCGGCCTCCGTTCCTACAGTCCGGCCGCGTCCTTTGAATGGCATGCGCCCAGCCTGGCACTTGCGCCAGACAGCGCATGGGCCCGCGGCTGCACAGCATCGCCTCGCGCCCTGGGACGCTCCCCGACAAACGCCAACCGCAGCAGGAGCGAACAGACATGAGCCCGGAAGGGAATGCAGACGAGAGAAGCCGGCGCACGGCTTCCGCCAGCGGGTTGGAGGCGCTGGCCCTGAAGGACAAGGCCACGCTCGCCACCGGCGCCAATTACTGGATGACGCAGGCCGCCCCGGCCATCGGCCTGCCGGCCATGCGCCTGGCCGACGGGCCGCACGGCCTCCGGCTGCAGGACCACCAGAACCCGGACCACCTGGGCATCGGCCGCAGCCAGCCGGCCACGTGTTTCCCGCCCGCGGTCGCGCTGGCGTCCTCCTGGGATCCGGCACTGATCCAGCAGGTGGGCGAAGCGCTGGGGCGCGAGGCGCGCGCGCAGGGGGTCCAGGTGGTGCTGGGCCCCGGCATGAACATCAAGCGCACGCCACTGTGCGGGCGCAATTTCGAGTACTTCTCGGAAGACCCGCTGCTCACCGGCCTGTGCGCCGCGGCCCAGGTGCACGGCCTGCAAAGCCAGGGGGTGGGCGCGTGCGTGAAGCACTTCGCGGCCAACAACCAGGAGACCGACCGCTTCCGCATCAGCGCCGACGTGGACGAGCGCCCGCTGTGGGAGATCTACCTGCGCGGATTCGAGTGGGCAGTGACGCAGGCCTCGCCATGGATGGTGATGACCTCCTACAACCGCCTCAACGGCACCTACACCGACGAGAACCATTGGCTGCTGAGCCAGGTGCTCAAGGGCGAGTGGCGCTACGACGGCGTGGTGGTCTCCGACTGGGGCGCCGTGTACGACCCGCCCGGCGTGGTGCGGGCGGGCCTGGACTTGCGCATGCCCGGCCGGCCGGACGACGACTCGGTGCACCAGGCAGCGCTGCGCGGCGAGATCGCCGAGTCGCGGCTCGACGACCTGGTCGGCCGCCTGGCGCGCCTGGCCGCTCGCGTGCGCTTCGACCGCGCCGAAGCGCCGGACCTGAACGCGCACCACGCGCTGGCCCGCCATGCCGCGGCCAGCTCGGCCGTGCTGCTGAAGAACGACGGCGACACGCTGCCGCTGGCGCCTGAAAAGCTCGGCCACGTGGCCGTGATCGGCGAGCTGGCACGCACGCCGCGCTACCAGGGTGCGGGCAGTTCACGCGTGAACCCGCACCGCCTGTGCAGCGCGCTGGACGCCTTGCGCGACGGCCTGCCCGCCCGCGTGGACCTGCAGTTCGCCGCCGGCTACCGGCTGGACACCGAGGCGACGGCACCGGAGCTGGTCGCGGAGGCGCGGCAGCTGGCCAGCCAGGCCGACACCGTGCTGCTCTTCCTGGGCCTGCCGGACGCGGCCGAAGCCGAGGGCCAGGACCGCAAGCACATCGACCTGCCGCCGAACCAGCTGGCGCTGATCGAATCCCTGGCCGGCGCCGCGCCCAGGCTCATCGTGTTGCTGAGCAACGGCGCGGTGGTCACCACCACGCCCTGGCGCCGGCATGCCCACGCCATCGTGGAGTTCTGGCTCACCGGGCAGGCGCACGGCGAGGCGGTGGTCGACGTGCTGCTGGGCGACGTCAATCCCGGCGGCAAGCTGGCCGAAACCATTCCGTGCCGCCTGCAGGACACGCCGGCCTTCCTGGACTACCCGGGAGAAGGCGGCCACGTGCGCTACGGCGAAGGGCTGTACGTGGGCTACCGCTGGTACGACGCGCGCGACATGGCGGTCGACTTCCCCTTCGGCCACGGGCTGTCCTACACCCAGTTCACCTATGCCGACCTCGAGGTGCAGGCCCACGACGCAGGGCATGCCAGCGCGCTGCGCGTGCAGGCTTCCATCACCAACACCGGCACCCGCCACGGCAGCGAGGTGGTCCAGGTGTACGTCGCCGAC
>CBIHPZ010000571.1:0-3322 GCA_966211865.1 uncultured Aquabacterium sp. | reverse complement strand
AGCGGGTGTGGCTGTCGCCGCCGGTGCCCACGGTGTCGGGCAGCAGCAGGCGGTTCAGCCAGCTGTGGATCACGCCGTCGCCCGGGCGCAGCGAGACGCCGCCGCGGCTGGAGATGAACTGCGGCAGCTCGCGGTGCGTCTTCACGTCCACCGGCTTCGGGTAGGCGGCGGTGTGGCAGAAGCTCTGCATCACGAGATCGGCGCTGAAGCCCAGGCAGGCCAGGTCCTTCAGCTCGTCGCGGGTCATCGGGCCGGTGGTGTCCTGGGAGCCGACGGTGGTCATCTTCGGTTCGCAGTACGTGCCCGGGCGGATGCCCTGGCCTTCCGGCAGGCCGCAGGCGCGGCCGACCATCTTCTGCGCCAGCGTGAAGCCCTTGCCGGTGTCCACCGGGGCCTGCGGCAGGCGGAACGCGGTGGACGGGGCCAGGCCCAGGAATTCACGCGCCTTGGCGGTGAGCGAGCGGCCGATGATCAGGTTGATGCGGCCGCCGGCGCGCACTTCGTCCAGCAGCACGTCGCTCTTGAGCTTGAACGACGCCACTTCCGCGCCGTTCTTCAGCAGCTTGCCGTCGTAGGGCAGCACGTCGATGACGTCGCCCATCTCCAGCTTCGACACGTCGACCTCGATCGGCAGCGAGCCCGAGTCTTCCTGCGTGTTGAAGAAGATCGGCGCGATCTTGCCGCCGAGCGTCACGCCGCCGAAGCGCTTGTTCGGCACGAAGGGGATGTCCTGGCCGGTGGCCCAGATCACGCTGTTGGTGGCGCTCTTGCGCGAGGAGCCGGTGCCCACCACGTCGCCGACGTAGGCGACGACGTGGCCCTTCTTCTTCAGCGATTCGATGAACTCGATCGGGCCGCGCTTGCCGTCTTCTTCCGGCTTGAAGGCCGCGCCTTCGCGCGTGTTCTTCAGCATGGCCAGGTAGTGCAGGGGGATGTCGGGGCGGCTCCACGCATCGGGCGCGGGCGACAGGTCGTCGGTGTTGGTCTCGCCGGGCACCTTGAAGACGGTGACGGTGATCTGGCGCGCCACCTCGGGGCGGCTCGTGAACCACTCGGCATCAGCCCAGCTCTGCACCACGGCCTTGGCATGTTCGTTCCCGGCGCGGGCCTTCTCGGCCACGTCGTGGAAGTAGTCGAACATCAGCAGCGTCTTCTTCAGGCCCGCGGCCGCCACGGCAGCCACTTCGGGATCGTCCAGCAGGTCGATCAGCGGCTTGACGTTGTAGCCGCCGACCATGGTGCCCAGCAGCTCGGTGGCTTGCGCCTTGCTGATCAGCGCCATCGCGATGTCGCCGTGGGCGACGGCGGCCAGGAAGCTGGCCTTGACCTTGGCGGCATCGTCGACGCCCGGCGGCACGCGGGTGGACAGCAGTTCGACGAGGAAGGCGCCTTCGCCGGCGGGCGGGTTCTTGATCAGCTCGATGACCTCGGCGGTCTGCTGCGCGGTCAGGGGCAGCGGCGGAATGCCGAGGGCGGCGCGTTCGGCCACGTGTTGGCGATAGGCTTGCAGCATCTCGAAAGCTCCAGTGAAGAAGAGGTCGATCGGTTCGTTCTTGAGTCCGCTATTTTATGTCTTATATAAGACTTGCCAAGCGGATCGGGGCGTGAAAGCAAGGGTCGTGGGCGCTGCCCGGGTGGGCAGGAAGGCGCGGATTGTCGCGCTGCAGCAGCCGGGTGGCGCATTGCCCGACTGCTGCTGCACCAAAAAGCCGGCGCCTTGCTAAAGCGCGGCCCCGTCCTCCTCCTGGAGGGCCTGGGCGGCGATTCGGAACTTCCGACCGCCCGGGGCGGGGCCCGTCGTGGGCGGCCAGCAAAAAGCCCGCTCTGGGGCGGGCTTGCAGGTCTCGTGCCGGAGGATCCGGCCTCGAAGCGCCAGATCAGGCGTTGTCGCGCATCCACTTGGCGGCCCAGGCGTCGGAACGCGCTTGGGCCCGGGCACCACTGGTCATCGTCCAGACGAGGCAGCCGGTCGCGAAAAGGAGCGGCACGAGGGCAAGAATGGTCGGAATCATGTTGCGGGGTTCGTGGAAGGAATGCCGCAACGGTTGATGCGGCGGCGCAGCATACGCGGTTTCGGCGTGCGACTGCCCGGAAGGCGGCACAACGGCCGCAGGATGGCGGGGCCAATGTCACGTGAAAGCGCTGCGTCAGGCGACCTGCGGTCGCAGGCATGCGGTGCGTTGGGCGGGCAGGCGCCGCGGCGGGCGCGCTGCCCACGAATGCCTTCGGGCACGGCGAGCGCGGGCGGCCGCCGTGTGGCTGCCCCGTGCCGCGGCGAGCGGCTTCGGGCGCGTCGGCGCTTCAGCCGCCCGGCCGCGAGCGGCGTCAGTTCTTGGGCGCGATGCCCAGTCCGGTGCTTTCAGCCGCGGGCGGGCTGCTGCTTTGCAGCGAGGCGGGCACGGCCGTGGCCTCCTCGCGCGCGGCGGCAGCGGATGCTTCGACGGCGGCGCGCTGGTCGGCATGCAGGCAGGCATCGACCATGCGCTGGCCGATCTTGGCGTTCATCAGCATCGACTTGACGGGGATCTGCAGCCACACCACGCCGGCCTTCTTGTCCTCCAGCCGCACGGCGCCGGTGGTGGTCTCCTGCGGAACCATCCGGTAGGTGACCTTCTTGAAGGCGAGCTGGAAGTGGCCGGGATGGCCGTCCACCGCCTTCAGCGACACCTTCTGGCTGAACTCGCAGTCGATGTCGCCGGTCATCACGCGCGCCGCGGCCTGCATCTGGCCTTCGCTGATCTGGTCGGTCACCTCGCTGGCCAGCGCCAGGCCCTTGGCCTGGTTCTTCAGCTGCTCGCGCGAGGTGGCTTGCTTGGGGGCCGGCTTGGTGGCGGCGGGCTTGGACTTGGCCGCATCCGCTGCAGCGGCGGTCTGGGCGGAAACGGAGGTCAGCGGCAGCAGCAGCGCGGACAGGGCAAGGGCGGACAACGACAGGCGCATGATGGGCTCGGCCTCAGGTCTAGCGGGCAAGTCGTGATTGTGGGCGGCAGGCCTTTCCCGACGCTTTAGGGGGTTGCGAGCACAGTGCAACGACGTGCAAGCCCAAGCGCTTGTTTGTGGCGATGTCGTGCGGGAACTCACGACCGGCACGGCGGGCGCCGGCGCGTGCGTGAAGGCTTGTCCGGCGCGGCGCCCTGAGGGCGGCTCGTGCACCGCCGCCAAGAGAGGGAAAGCCCAGCCGGGCATCAGCCCGCTGAGCGGCCGTCGTGCTGCGGCCGCCCCGGGTCCGCCTGCGCTCAGTTCGTGGGCGTGCCGAAGAAGTGCTGTTCCACCTCCGCCGGCAGCGGCTGCCCGGTGCGGCGGGCGCGCTCGATCACCTGCC
>CBIHPZ010000570.1:0-3324 GCA_966211865.1 uncultured Aquabacterium sp. | reverse complement strand
GGGTCGACCGCGGCGCCGCACGGCGTGCCGCGCCATCGGCCTGGCGTGAACGGCGCCGCCGTCGCCGCGCCCCGGGCCTCCGGAAGAACCCGCATCTGTAGCCCAGGTGACAAGCCGCCGGCCGGCGCGACCCTAGTCTCGCGCCCCAGCCCGACCCGGGCTTGTCGAAGGAGCCCCCGATGCCTGCACCGATCCACCGCCGCCAGGCCCTTGCCGCGCTGGGCGCGCTCTCCGTCTCGCCCTGGTCGCGGGCGCAGGGCGAGGCGGCCTCCGCGGGCAAGGGCACGGACATCGTCATCGGCCAGAGCGCGCACCTCAGCGGCCCGCTGTCCGGCACCCTGAAGGCGGTGCTGCGCGGGCAGGAGCTGGCGCTGGAAGAGTTCAACCGCCGCGGCGGCGTGGGCGGCCGGCACGTGAAGCTGGTGACCCTGGACGACGCCTATGACCCGAAGCGCTGCGTCGAGAACGTCAACACGCTGATCGAGCGCGACAAGGCGGTGGCGCTGTTCGGCCTGGCCAGCACGGCCAACGTGGGCGCGGTGCTGCCCATCCTGGCCGAGAAGAAGGTGCCGCTGGTGGGCGTCTACACCGGCGCGCCGGCGCTGCGCGCGAAGCAGCACCCGTACTTCTTCACCGCCATGGCGAGCTACCGCGACGAGGTGGTGCAGATGGTGAAGAACCTGGCCACCGTCGGCCGCACCAAGCTGGCCGTGGCCTACCACGACAGCCCCTTCGGCCAGCTGATGCTGCCGGTGGTGGAGGAGGTGTGCCGCGAGCAGGGCTCCGCGCTGGTGGCGAAGGCGGCGCTGGACATCCCGGGGCAGCAATCGGCCGCGGTCGTGCAGGCGCTGGCGCAGGGCGCGCCGCAGGCGGTGCTGTTCATCGCCTTCGGGCCGGCGCTGGTGCCTTTCGTGAAAGCGGCACGGGCGCAGGTGGGCGTGCCGGTGTATGCGCTGTCCATCGCCAACTCGAAGGCGCTGATCGATGCGCTGGGCGACGAAGCGCGCGGCCTGGCTTTCACGCAGACGGTGCCCTACGCCATGCGCGCGACCAGCACGCTGACCCGCGACTACGCCGCCGCGATGGAGCGCGCCAAGCTGCCGGCCGACTTCGACCACTTCTTCGGCTACCTGAACCTGCGGGTGCTGCTGGAGCTGCTGAAGCGCGCCGGCAAGGGCGTCAACTCGCAGGGCCTGGTGGCGGCGATCGAGGGCGTGGGCAAGCTCGACCTGGGCGGCTACACCGTCAACTTCGGGCCGCAGAACCACCACGGCTCGTCCTTCGTGGATCTGCTGATCGTCGGCCCGGGCGGCCGCTTCATCCGCTAGCGAAGGGCGCCCGCCCCCCGCGCGGCACCGGGCCGGCAGGCGCCTCGGCGCGCGGAGCCGGCGTGGCTGGGATGGCTGCCCACGAGCCCGTTGCCCCGAGTGAACCCGGTGGACTACAGGTACCCCAGCCAACCCTCGTTGGTGGCCGCGGGGTGCGTGCGGCTGACGATCAGCCCGGCCTGCAGGTAGATGGCGTTCAGCAGGCGCTGGGCGCGCACCCGGTCCATGCCGGGCCAGTCGCACATCTCGCGCAGGTTGCAGGTGTGGCGGCGCAGGCGGGTGATGCAGCGGCCCATCACCGCGGGCAGGTCCAGGCCGTCGAAGCTGACGCCCGGCGCCACGCGGTAGGCCGCCTGGCCGGCGATTTCCGGCAGCAGCGCCTCGCGCGCGCCGCGCATCGCCATGGCCCACAGCACGGGCGCCAGCGGGTGGTACAGGCTCAGGTCGCCGACCAGCGCCTTCTCGGGGTCGCCGGGGGCGCGCAAGGTGGCGCGTTCCACCTGCAGCACTTCCATGTCGTCCAGCTTGCCGGCCAGCACGCGGGTCATCGGCACGGCGCAGTGCGCCAGCTTCTGTGCGGGGAAGATGCTGAGCGTGAGCACCTGGTCGCCCCACTGCAGGTGGATGGCCAGCGGCTGGCCGTGGCGCACGCCGGCGGCCAGCACCTCCAGCAATTCGCTGTGCTGGCCGCGCTGCTCAAAGCGTTGCAAGTCTTGCATCAGCGACGGGCTCAGCGACGTCAGCCGCGAATTCGCGGCATCGGTGCCATGCAGCCGGTCGAGATCGTCGAGATACCGACGGAACTCGCTGACTCGCATCAGGTCGGGCGCGCCCTGAGGGAGGGTGGAACGGAACATCGGACAGGCAGACTGAGACGCCCGATGGTAGCTTCCCCCCTGGTTCACAGGTCGAGACGTTACGTTTCCGGCCCGCGCGTTCTGGTGCTTTGCAGGGCCTTTTTCGCACTTGCAAAACCCTGCCAGAAGGCGGGTTCCTGGGAACTCGCGAAGTTCACCCGCATCAGCGTGCTGGGGCGGGGGTGGGCGTGGAACAGGCTGCCCGGGGCCACCAGCCAGCCTTCCTCGGCCAGGCGGGTGGCCAGCTGGTCGGTGTCGACGCCGGTGTCGATCCAGCCGAACAGGCCCTGCGGCGGGGCGACGAAGCGGCAGCCGGCCTCGGTGGCCAGGCGCAGCACGCGCTGGCGGGCGGTGTCCAGGCGCTGGATGACCCGTTCGGCGTGGCGGCGCAGCAGGCCCTGGTCCAGGCACCAGGCCACGGCGCGTTCCAGCAGCGCAGGCGTGGTGAGCGACATCAGCAGCTTGGTGTCGATCAGCCGCTCGGCCAGCGCCGGGGCGGCGGCCACATAGCCCACGCGCCAGTTGGGCGCCAGGATCTTCGAGAAGCCGGACACGTAGACCGTGCGCTGCAGCCCGTCCAGGGCCGCCAGCCGCGGCGCGTGGGGCGGCGCCAGCCAGGCGTAGGTGTCGTCTTCCACGATCACCAGGTCGTGCGCGTCGGCCAGCTTCAGCACCTGGTGCGCCGCGGCCAGGGACAGCGTGTGGCCGGTGGGGTTGTGCAGCACCGACACGGTGACGTACATGCGCGGCTGGTGCTCGGCGATCAGCGCCTGCATCACCGCCAGGTCCGGGCCGTTGGGGCCGCGCGGCACCGGCAGCAGGCGCATGCCCAGGCGGGTGAGCCGCGCGAATTCCACCGCCCAGCCGGGCTCGTCCACCAGCACCGCGTCGCCCGGCTGCAGCAGCGTTCGGGCGACGATGTCCAGCGCGTTGGTGGCGCCGATGGTGGTGATGATGTGCGAGGCGTCCGCCGCGATGCCCAGCTCGCCGCCCAGCCGGCGCGACAGGGCCTGGCGCAGCGCAGGGTCCCCGGCGGGGTCGCCATAACGCAGCGCATCAGCGGCCTGGGGCAGGGTGCGGCGCAGCGCGCGCTCGATCAGCGTGGCGTCCAGCCAGGGCTCGGGCAGGGTGCCCAGGCC
>CBIHPZ010000569.1:0-3334 GCA_966211865.1 uncultured Aquabacterium sp. | reverse complement strand
CCAGGGACCTACGGATTAACAGTCCGGCGCTCTACCGACTGAGCTATCGGGGAAGTGAGCCTCGCAGTATAGCGTTGGATTTCGTGGCTGCGCAAGCTTTGCGAAAATTTTTGCGTCGGGCCTGCTCGCTGGCTCTTGGCATACCGGTGGCGCGCTGGGGCGCCCGGCCAGTCAGTCGCACAGCGGTGTCAGAACTGCACGCCCACCGACGCATGCGCCGTGCGCGGCGCCAGCGGGTACAGGTAGACGTGCGAGAACTGGTACGGCGACTCCTTCCAGGCGCGGCGGTTGGCCACGTTGTCGACGCCGGCGCGCAGCGTGACGGTGCGTGCGGCCACGGTGGTGGCGTAGCGCAGGCCCAGGTCCAGCCGGGTCCAGCTGCCGATGGTCAGGCTGTTGTCGGGCAGCACGGCGCGGTCGCCCTCGTGGGTGACGAAGCCGAGCAGCGACAGGCCCGGCAGCGCGGCCACGTTGTAGGCGGCCTGCAGCTTCAGCGTCCTGGCGGGCACGTTGGTGGGCCGCTTGCCTTCGACGTTAGGGTCGCTCGACCCTTCGCGCCGGGCCTTCAGCAGCATGGCGCTGGCGCGCAGGTTCCAGGCGCTGCTGGGGCGCCAGTCGATGTCGGCCTCCAGGCCGCGGTGGCGGGCGTCGCCATCGGCGCGGCGGGTGCAGGTGTTGGCGTCGTCGCAGGCACCGATGTCGGCCCACACCGGGCGGCGGATGTCGAAGAGGGCGATGCCGGCATCGACGTCGTTGCCGCGCAGCTTGTAGCCGGCCTCGATCTGGCGGCTCTTCAGCGCCGGCAGGGCGCGGCCGGCATCGTTGTAGCGGGCGCGGTTGGGCACCACCTCGCTCTCGATGCCCTGGCCCCAGCTGGCGTAGACCAGGCCGCCGGCGCCCACGTCGGCGCTGAGGGCCAGCCACGGCGTGGTGAAGGACTGCTCGTAGCGGGTGGCGCGTGATCCGTCGGTGCGCACGGCGGCGCGGTCGATGCGGCTGTGGCGCAGGCCAGCCCACAGGTCGAGGCCGCGGCTCAGCGTGACGTGGTCCTGCAGGCGCAGCTCGGTGCTGCGTTCGTCGCGCTGGGTGTTCTCGTCGGTCAGCGCGGGGTCGGCGGGCGTCACGGTCTCGCCGTCCAGCGTGCCGACGCCGACCCAGTTGTAGGCCTGGCGGTTCAGGCGCGCTTCGTAGCGGCTGTGCAGCAGGCCCAGGGTGAACTGGTGCCGCATTCCGACCAGCGTGGCGCGGCCGGTGAGCGATGCGTCGATGGCATCGGTGTCGCGGCGCTCGCCTTCGCTGCGGTAGTCGTACAGGTCGAACGTGCCGTCGCTGCAGTAGCGGTCGTAGTTGTTCTCGGCGCTGCAGCCGAAGGGGAAGGCCAGGCGGTCGTCGCTGCGCAGGCGCTGGGCCATGGCGTGCACGCTGACGCGCCAATCAGGCGTTAGATCCTGCGACCAGCGCAGCGATCCGGTGCGGCCTTCCAGCACCACCGGCAGCATCCAGGGCTGGTGGCCCAGGTTGATGCGCGGGTCGATGGTGTTGGCGTCCGGCACGCGGTTGCCCAGCAGGCTGAAGCCGGCCTGGCTGGGCTGGGTCTGGCGGCTCCATTCGATTTCGGCTTCCAGCAGGCCGCCGGTGCCGAGCTGCAGGTCGCCGGCCAGGGCGGCCAGGTGGCGATGTCCCTTGGCGTAACGCAGCGGCGGGTCCAGCTCGGCGGTGCTGGCGTTCACGCGCCAGCCGAAGCCGCCGCTGCGGTCGGACAGGTCGACGGCGGCGCGCCAGGTGTTGTCTTCTTCCCAGCCGACGGAGGCGCTGCGCAGGCCGGCCACCGGGCGCTTGACCACCAGGTTCACCAGGCCGCCGGGGGCGCTGGTGCCGGCCTGGATGCCGGACGCGCCTTTCAGCACCTCAATGCGCTGCTTGTTGTCCAGGCCGATGTCGGTCTCGGCGTTGATGGGCAGGCCGTCGCGGCGGTAGTTGAAGCGGTTGTCCAGGACGAAGCCGCGCGCGCTGAGGTTGCTCCAGTAGCCGGCGGCGTTGTAGGCGTCGGACAGGCTGGCGTCGAGCTTGGTGATGTCGGCCAGCGTGGACACCGCGGCGTCCTGCAATTGGCCGTTGCCGAGCGAGACGACCGACAGCGGCAGCTTGTTCAGCGGCACGTCGCCGAAGCCGGCGACGTTGGCGCTGGTGGGCGCACGGCCACCCGTGACGGTGACGGTCTGGGCCGCGGGCTGCTGCTGTGCCGTGGCCAGTGATGAAGCCAGCGCCAGCGCGCTGAGAACGAACGGAGAACGGAATGCCATCGTGGTGCCTTCGATTGCGATGGCAGGTGGGCAAACACTGGAAGCGCGGTCGGCCCGTGAGAAAGGTGGGCCAGCGGATTCAAGGCTGCTTCCCTGCGCGAGGATTACCTCAGTCAGGTTCAAAGGGACTGTCTCAGTCGCGCCGCTGCGAGAACGGCGCAACACCCCTAGCGAAGGCCCGCGCGCGTGAAGCGCTGCGGGCGCGCGGATTATCGCGCGGTGGTCGGCATGGTTCGGAGCGCCACGTGGCGCAGGCGCATCAGGCGGCGTGTACGCGTTGCGCGCCGCCGGCTTCAGTCGTCGAAGTTGGGCGTCTCGACGCCCAGCACCTTGTGCAGCTTCGGACTCGTCGTCGTGTACTGCAGCAGCACGCGCTTCTCGGGGAAGACGTAGGGCGAGGCGCCGAAGGCGGCCAGTGCGGCTTCGTGGAAGCCGGAGAGGATCAGCTTCTTCTTGCCCGGGTAGGTGTTGATGTCGCCGACCGCGAAGATGCCGGGGATGCTGGTCTCGAATTTCTCGGTGTCGACGATGACCTGCTTGCGTTCGATGCCCAGTCCCCATTCCGCGATGGGGCCCAGCTTGGGACTCAGGCCGAAGAAGACCAGCAGCATCTCCAGCGGCACGATGCGGGTGACGCCGTCGGCGCCGGTGATCTTCAGGCCCTTCAGGACGCCGTCCTGCTCGTCGAGGCCCGTGGCCTGGCCGACGATGAACTGCATCTGCATCGCCTCGCACAGCTCGCGCATGCGCGCGACCGAGGCGGGCGCGGCCTGGAAGCCGTCGCGCCGGTGGACCAGGATGACGCTGTTGGCCTGGTGCGGGCCTTCCTGCGCGAAGTTCAGGGCCCAGTCGAGCGCGGAATCGCCGCCGCCCATGATGACCAGGTCCTTGCCGGCGAAGGTGGCCGGGTCTTTCACGCGATAGAAAACCTGACGCTCGTTGTACGCGTCCAGTCCTTCCACCTTCAGTGCGCGCGGCTGGAAGGCGCCGACGCCGCCGGCGATGAAGACCGTCTTGGTCAGGAACTGCGT
>CBIHPZ010000568.1:0-3343 GCA_966211865.1 uncultured Aquabacterium sp. | reverse complement strand
TCGGTTTCCACATCCCCGCCATCCCGCAGTCCGCCGTGCCGACCGAGGTGAACGCCTGGGTCGTCATCCGGCCCGACGACACCGTGGTCGTGCGCATCGCCCGCAGCGAAATGGGCCAGGGCACCTTGACCGGCCTGGCCCAGCTGGTGGCCGAAGAGCTGGAATGCGACTGGGCCCGGGTCACCACCGAGTACCCCACGCCCGGCCAGAACCTGGCGCGCAACCGCGCCTGGGGCAACTTCAGCACCGGCGGCAGCCGCGGCGTGCGCGAATCGCACGACTACGTGCGCAAGGGCGGCGCCGCCGCGCGGCTGATGCTGGTGCAGGCCGCGGCCGAGCAGTGGAAGGTGCCGGTGGCCGAGTGCAGCGTCAGCAAAGGCGTCATCACCCACGGCCCGTCGAAACGCCAGCTGCGCTATGGCCAGGTGGCCGCGGCCGCCGCCAGGCTCACGCCGCCCACCGACGTGCCGCTGAAGGACCCCAAGGCCTGGACCATCGCCGGCCAGCCGCTGAAGCGCCTGGACACGGTGGACAAGACCACCGGCCGCCAGGTCTACGGCATGGACCTGAAGCTGCCGGGCATGCTCAACGCGGCCATCCGCGACTGCCCGGTCGTCGGCGGCAAGCTCAAGTCCTTCGACGCCGCGGCCATCGAGAAGCGGCGCGGCATCAAGAAGGTGCTGAAGGTGGGCGACAGCGCCGTGGCCGTGGTGGCCGACACCTGGTGGCGCGCCAAGTCCGCGCTGGACGCGCTGCCCATCGAGTGGGACGAAGGACCGCACGCCAAGCTGTCCAGCGCCGACATCGCCGCCACGCTGAAGGCCGGGCTGGACGCCACCGACGCGGTCGTCGGCACCACCCGGGGCGACGCGAAGCAGGCGCTTTCCAGCGCGGCGCGCACCATCGAGGCGGTCTACAGCTACCCGTACCAGAACCACGCCTGCATGGAGGTGATGAACGCGACCGCACGCTGGACGCCCGAGCGCTGCGAGGTCTGGACCCCCACGCAGAACGGCGAGGCCGCGCACGCGGCGACCGCCGAAGCGGCCGGCCTGCCGCCCGCGCAGTGCGAGGTCTACAAGCTGCACCTGGGCGGCGGCTTCGGCCGCCGCGGCGCCACCGACTGGATCCGCCAGGTGGTCGAGATCGCCAAGCAGATGCCCGGCACGCCGGTGAAGCTGATCTGGAGCCGCGAAGAGGACATGCTGCACGGCTTCTACCACCCGGTGACGCAGTGCAAGCTGCGGGCCGGCCTCGATGCACAGGGCAATCTGCAGGCACTGCACATGCGCCTGTCCGGCCAATCGATCCTGGCCGGCCTCTTCCCGCAGAACATCCGCAACGGCATCGACCCGGTGGTCTTCCAGGGCCTGAACGCGGGCGGCGCGGAAGGCGCGTTCGGCTACGCCGTGCCCCACCTGCTGGTGGACCACGCGATGCGCAACCCGCCGGTGCGCCCCGGCTTCTGGCGCGGCGTGAACCTGAACCACAACGCCATCTACGTCGAATGCTTCATCGACGAAGTGGCGCATGCGACCAGGCAGGACCCGCTGGCGCTGCGGCAGAAGCTGCTGGCCGCGAGCCCCAAACACCTGGCGGTGCTGAACGCGGTGGCCGAACGCGCGGGCTGGAACAAGCCCGCCGCGCCCGTGGGCGGACTGCCGGTGCACCGCGGGCTGGCGCAGATCATGGGCTTCGGCTCCTACGTGGCGGCGTGCGCCGAGGTCAGCGTCTCACCCGCGGGCGAGCTGAAGATCCACCGCATCGTCGCCGCCACCGACTGCGGCCACGCGGTGAACCCGCAGCAGATCGAGGCGCAGGTGGAAGGCTCGTTCTCGTACGGCCTGTCGGCCGCGCTGTACGGCGCCTGCACGCTGAAGGACGGCCGCTTCGAGCAGGCCAACTTCGACACCTACCCGGTGATGCAGATGGCCGCGATGCCGAAAGTCGAGACCCTCGTGATGCCCTCCGGCGGCTTCTGGGGCGGCGTGGGCGAGCCCACCATCGCGGTGGCCGCGCCGGCGGTGCTGAACGCCATCTTCGCGGCCACCGGCAAGCGCATCCGCGAGCTGCCGCTGAAGCAGCACGACCTGAAGAGCGCATGAGGACGCCCGGCGGCCCGAACGCAGCGCCGCGGGGCCGTCGCGCCGCGGTGGCCGCCAGCGCGCGGAAGGCCGCGGCATGAGCATCGCGCTGCTGTTCGCCCTGGGCAGTGGCGCGGCGGCGTCCGCGGCTTCGCCCACGCCGCTGCCCGGCGACCCGGCCCGCGGCGCGGCCATCGTCGCCAACCGGGCCCTGAGCCAATGCACGCTGTGCCACCCGGCGCCCGGCGTGCCCGCGCACCTGCGTGGCAACCTGGCACCGGACCTGGCGGGCGTCGGCGCGCGCCTGGACAGCGCCGCCCTGCGTGACCGCCTGCTGCAACCCGAGCGCTTCAACCCCGACACGGTGATGCCCGGCTACGGCCGCACCGACGGCCTGGCGCGCGTCGCCCCCGCCTTCCGCGGCCAGCCGCTGCTGGATGCGCAGCAGCTGGAAGATGTGCTCGCCTACCTGGCGACGCTGCGCTGAACATGCGTTCCTCGAACCACGCGGCAAGCGGCCGGCAACAGCACCTGTCCCGCCGCAAGGCGCTGGCCGCCCCGCTGCTGGCCCTCACGCTGCTGCCGCCCGCACGCGCGCAGTCCGCCGAGCTGGAAGCGGCCATCCGCGCCTGGGCCGCCGGCGCCGTGCCGCAGGATGGCCGCGTCACATTGGAGATAGCCCCGCTGGTCGAGAACGGCAACGCCGTGCCCATCACCGTGCGCGCCGACAGCCCGATGACCGACGCCAGCCACGTGCGCGAGCTGGTGATCTTCAACGAGAAGAACCCGCAGCGCGACGTCGCCCGCTTCCTGCTGACACCCGCCAGCGGCCGCGCGCAGGTGTCCACCCGCATCCGCCTGGCCACCTCGCAGCAGCTGGTGGCGCTGGCGCGGTTTTCCGACGGCAGCATCGGCCGCCACCGCGTCGACGTGCTGGTGACCCTGGCCGCGTGCATCGAAGGTTAGCTTTCCAACATGGCCGCCCGCACCCTGATCCATGTGCCGCCCAGCCCGAAGCGGGGTGAAGTGGTGGAGATCCGCGCCACCCTGGGCCACCCGATGGAGACGGGCTACCGGCCGGACGCCGACGGCAAGCTGCTGCCGCGCGACATCGTCACGAGTTTCAGCTGCACCTTCGAAGGCCAGCCGGTCTTCAGCGCCACGCTCTACCCCGCCATCGCCGCCAACCCCTACCTCGCCTTCCACTGGCGCGCCGAAGCCAGCGGCACGCTGCTGCTGCGCTGGGAAGGCGACCGCGG
>CBIHPZ010000567.1:0-3345 GCA_966211865.1 uncultured Aquabacterium sp. | reverse complement strand
CAGGGCAAGAAGAACATCTTCTCCGGCCGCATCCTCGAGATCGAGGGCCTGCCCGACCTGAAGGTCGAGCAAGCGTTCGAGCTGTCGGACGCCTCGGCCGAACGCTCCGCCGCCGGCTGCACGGTGAAGCTGAACGAAGCCCCGATCCGCGAGTACCTCACCAGCAACATCGTGCTGATGAAGAACATGATCGCCGACGGCTACCAGGACAAGCGCACGCTGGAGCGCCGCATCAAGGCCGTCGAGGCCTGGCTCGCCAAGCCCGAGCTGCTGGAAGCGGATGCCGATGCCGAATACGCCGCCGTCATCGAGATCAACCTCGACGACCTGAAGGAGCCGGTGCTCTGCTGCCCGAACGACCCGGACGACGCCAAGCTGCTGTCGGAAGTCCAGGGCGCGAAGATCGACGAGGTCTTCATCGGCTCGTGCATGACCAACATCGGCCACTTCCGCGCCGCGTCCAAGCTGCTGGAAGGCAAGCGCGACATCCCGGTCAAGCTGTGGGTGGCGCCGCCGACCAAGATGGACGCCAGCGAGCTGACCAAGGAAGGCCACTACGGCGTCTTCGGCACCGCCGGCGCGCGCACCGAGATGCCCGGCTGCAGCCTGTGCATGGGCAACCAGGCCCAGGTGCGCGAAGGCGCGACGGTGGTCTCCACCAGCACCCGCAACTTCCCGAACCGCCTGGGCAAGAACACCAACGTGTACCTGGCCTCGGCGGAACTGGCGGCCATCGCGTCCAAGCTGGGCCGCATCCCGACGGTCGAGGAGTACCACGCCGACATGGGCGTCATCAACAAGGACGCCGCGCAGGTCTACCGCTACATGAACTTCGACCAGATCGAGGAATACGCGGAAACCGCGAAGGCCGTGACGGTCTGATCTCCGCGGGCTTCAAGCCCGCCGGATGAAGGAAAGGCCCGCACCTGCGGGCCTTTTTCATTGCAACGGCACGAACCGCGCCGCGACGCTCACATCACGCGATAGACCCGCCCTGTCTGCGGCCCTTCCACGCTGCGCTGGTAGGCCAGCGCGGCGCGTTCGGCGGAGACGGTTTCGAAGCCCGGGAACAGCGCGCCGTAGGCCGCGACCGACTCGGTCAGCAAGGTGGGGCTGATGGTGTTGATGCGGATGCCGCGCGGCAGCTCGATGGCCGCGGCGACGGCGAAGGCCTCGAGCGCAGCGTTGACGGCGGTGGCATTGGCGCCCATGCGGACAGGCTCGATCGACAGCACGCCAGCGGTCAACGTGATCGAGCCGCCGTCATTCACGTGGTGCTGCCCGCGCAGGGCCAGCCGCACCTGGCCCAGCAGCTTGTCCTGCAGGCCGATGTTGAACTGCTCGGCCGTCATCTCGGTGAGCGGCCCGAAGTGCAGGCTGCCGGTGGCGCTGACGATGGCGTCGACCTTGCCGACGGTTTCCAGCAATGCGGCGACGCTGGCGTCATCGGTCAGGTCGACGCGGTGGTCGCCGCTGGAGCGGCCGGCGGTGATCAACTGGTGCCGCGCGCCGAGGTTCTTGGCGACGGCCTGGCCGATGGCACCGCTGGCGCCGATGAGCAGGATCTTCTTCATGGGGACTTCCTTCGTGGGTTGCTTCGGGAGGGGTGGAACAGGGAGAAAGGCAGGCGGCCGGCAGGCCACGCGGCCGATCACATCACGCGATAGGTCCTGCCGGTCTGCGCGCCTTCGACGCTGCGCTGGTAGGCCCGCGCGACGCGCTCGGCGCTGACGGTCTCGGCACCGGGAAACAGCGCGCCGAAGCTGTCGACCGACTCGGCCAGCAGCGTGGGGCTGACGACGTTGATGCGCAGGCCGCGCGGCAGTTCGACCGCCGCGGCCACCGCGAAGGCTTCCAGCGCCGCCGCGACCACGCTGGCATTGGCGCCCTGGCGGATCGGCTCGACGCCATCGGCGCTCGCCGTCAGGGTGATCGAGCCACCGTCGTTCAGGAATCGCTGGCCCAGCAGCGCCAGCCGAACCTGGCCCAGCAGCTTGCCCTGCAGGCCGACGTTGAACTGCTCGGCGCTCGTCTCGTCCAGCGGCCCCAGGTGCAGGCCGCCGGTGGTGCTGACGATCGCGTCCAGGGGGCCGACACGGTCCAGCAGTGCGGCCACGCCGGCATCGCTGGACAGGTCCACGCGGTGCTCGCCGCTGGCGCGGCCCGCGGTGACCAACTGGTGCCGCGCGCCCAGGTTGCGGGCCACGGCACGGCCGATGGTGCCGGCGGCGCCGACGAGCAGGATCTTCTTCATGCGTTCAGGCAGCGGTTCGTTTGCGATGGACGCCATTCTTTTGTGAACCACTGGTCGCATAAAGTAGCCATCTCTTCGTTCGCTGCTAAACAAGGGTTTGGAATTCGGATGGACAAGCTGCGTGGCATGGAGGTTTTCGTGGCGGTGGTGGAAGCCGGCAGCTTCGCCGGGGCGGCGCGCCAGCTGGACATCTCCGCCGTCATGGTGGGCAAGCACATCCAGCAGCTGGAAGCGCACCTGGGCGCGCGCCTGCTCCAGCGCAGCACGCGGCGCCAGAGCCTCACCGAGGTCGGCACCGCCTTCCACGAAGACAGCAAGCGCGTGCTCGAACAGGTGCGCTGGGCCGAATCGGCGGTGGAACGCAGCCGCGCCGCGCCGCAAGGCCTGCTGCGACTCAGCGCGCCGATGACGCTGGGCAGCGCGGTCATCGCGCCGCTGGTGTCGCAGTTCCTGCGCAAGCATGCCGACGTGCGGGTGGACCTGCAGCTGACCGACAGCGTGGCCGACCTGACCGGCGAAGGCCTGGATGCGGCAGTCCGGATCGGCCGCGTCGCCGACGACAGCCTGGTGGCACGGCCGCTGAAGCCGTACCGCATGGTCATCGCCGCCTCACCGGCCTACCTGCGGCGGCACGGAAGGCCCAAGCGCGCGGCTGATCTGGCGTCGCACAGTTGCCTCAGCCACTCGGTGTGGCAGCGCCGCAGCGAATGGACCCTGCACGACGGCAGTTGCCGCGTGCAGTGGCCAGAGCAGTCGCGCTTCGTCTGCAACCATGGCGACGGCCTGCGCCGCGCCGCGCTGGACGGCCTGGGCCTGGTGATGCAGCCCGAGGTGCTGCTGGCCGACGACCTGGCCGCCGGCCTGCTGGTGCCGGTGCTGACCGACTGCCTGCCGCCCGAGCGGCCGGTGCACCTGGTGTACGCGCCCGACCGGCGCCAGCTGCCGAAAGTGGCGCGCTTCGTGGACCACGTGGTCAAGGCCATCGGACTGCCGGCGCGCGCGGGGCGGTGACGCGGCGACCCGCCCCGGCGCCCACCTGTCGCGTCCCTGTCGCGCGGCTGTCGTGAATCGCCGGTGATTCCACCGTCGAG
>CBIHPZ010000566.1:0-3350 GCA_966211865.1 uncultured Aquabacterium sp. | reverse complement strand
GCCCACACCGCCTTGCGCTGCAGGTCGGCCTTCCAGTTGATCGGGCCGAAGCGGTCCATCCGGATGTTCTGCAGCCTGACGCTGGCCAGTTCCGTCTGTGCCGCCGCCATTCGGGGATCGGTCTCGCTCAGGGTGCCGGCGCCCAGCGCGCGCACCAGCGGCTTCAACTGCCCGGGCGGCAGGTTGCGAATGGTCGCGTCGGGTGTCCTGGTGAGATCGATCTTCGGTGCCGATTTCAGGCTGTTGATCGGCTTGCGCTTCGGCTTGTGGACGGGCGCGGCCGGCGCCGCGCCATTGGCCGCCGACGCCGGGCCCACCTGGTCGGGCCTTGGCAGGGGCTGCGGGCCTTGTGCTCGGCCGGACTGCGAAGCCCGTGCCGCCTTCTCCGCCCGGTCTTCCTCCGCCGTCTTTTTCAGCAGGTCCGCCAGCGACGTGTGCGGGCGAGCGGATGCCTGCGCCGGCTTGTCGCGGCGCGACGGCAGGCCCAGCGACTCCGGCGTGGGCAATGTGGTCTTCGTTTCGGGCTGGCGCGGCGGCAGGCCCAGGGACTCCGGCGTGGGCAGCATCGGCTTGGCCGGCGGCTGCTGCGGCGCCAGCCCGAGCTGCTCCGGCGTCGGCAGGATGTGCGGCGGCCGCGGCAGCGGGTGGGCCTGCTGCCCGGGCTTGAGCCAGGGCGCCGACGCCATGTTGCGGGGCGCCATGGAGGCGGAGGTGGAGGCGGCCGAGCCCGGTCCGCCCGCGGGACGTGGCGCGAGCCCCGCGGGGCGGTGCTGTGCTGGCTGCGCGGCCGGCTTGGCCACCGGAGCGTCGGGCTTCGACGACGGCGTGCCGAACCGCTTGAGGCTGTTGAAAGCCGATGAGATGTTGGCGCGCAGTCCCGACATGATGCTGGTCCATTCCTGGTCGCGTCATGCTCCGGCTGCGCGGCTTCAATGAATCCGGCATTCGCGAAGCAAAAGGCGGCTCGGCGAAGCGGGATGGATGCCGCGGCGCATTGGGATTGCCGGGCGGTGCGCATTCCCGCGCGCACTCCACCCGCATTCGAAGCGCATTGGGTGCGCATTCGGTGCGCAGCGCGATCCGTGGGATTGGCGTATTCCGGCAGGCGCATTCGCAATGCCGCAAACCACTTCGCGCGGCCGGCCGGCCGCAAGGCGCGGCACCGCCATGCTGGCCCGATGAATCACCTGCTCAATGTCCTGGCCGCGATCGCGCTGCTCGTGTGGGGCACGCACATCGTGCGCACCAGCATGCTGGAAGCCTTCGGCGAGCCGCTGCGCCAGGTGCTGGCGAACAGCCTGCGGCGTCGTGCACCGGCGCTGCTGGCCGGTCTGGGCGTGGCGAGCCTGCTGCAGTCGGCCACCGCCACCTGCATGCTCGTGGCGTCCTTCGTGGCCGGCGGGCTGGTGCCCACGGCCGCGGCATTGGCGGTGGTGCTGGGCGCCGACGTGGGCAGCGCCCTGATGGCGGTGCTGTTCTCGTTCGACCTGTCGTGGATGTCGCCGCTCCTGATCCTCGTCGGCGTGGCCATGGCCATGTCGGTGGAGCAGGGGCAGCCGGGCCACGTCGGCCGCCTGGCCATCGGCCTGGGCCTGGTCATGCTGGCGCTCGACCTCATCGTGGCGGCCACCGCGCCGATGACGCGTTCGGCCGCCTTGCGCGACCTGCTGCTGGCGCTGCCCAACGACGTGCTGCTGGACATCGTGATTGGTGCCGCGCTCACCGTCATGGTCCATTCCAGCCTGGCCGTCGTGCTGCTGGTGGCGGCCCTGAGTGCCTCCGGCGGCATTCCGATCGCCGAGTCGTTGGGGTTGGTGCTGGGCGCCAACATCGGCAGCGGGCTGCTGGCGCTGCTGTCCAGCGCGCGCGCCGCGCCCGAAGTGCGGCGCCTGCCGCTGGGCAACCTGCTGTGCAAGGCGCTCGGCTGCGCCGTGCTGCTGCCGTTCCTGGACGCCGTGCCGCAGGCGCTGCAGCGCTTCGTGCCGGATGCGCAGGGCCAGGTCGTGGCCTTTCACCTCGGGTTCAACGCCCTGCTGGCGCTGGCCTGCATCGGCTTCGTCGGCCCGCTGGGCCGGCTGGTGGAGCGCCTGCTGCCCGCCGCCGCCGCGGACAGGCCGCCGCTGCAGCGGCCACCCCGCCTCGACCCGGAAGCCCTGGGCGTGCCGTCGCTGGCCATCACCTGCGCCGCGCGCGAGGCGCTGCACCAGGCCGACCTGGTGGAGACCATGCTGCGCGGCGTGCTCATGGTCATCCGCAACGACGACCTGGCGCTGGCCGGCCAGGTGCGCAAGATGCACGACCGGGTCGACGAACTGCACAACGGCATCAAGTTCTACCTGACGCGGATGTCGCACGGCCAGCTGTCCGAATCGGAGAACCGGCGCTGGACCGACGTGCTCTCGTTCACCATCAACCTGGAGCAGTGCGGCGACCTCATCGAACGCATGCTGCTCGACGTGGAAGAAAAGCAGATCCGCCGCCAGTGCAGCTTCTCGGAGGCCGGCATGGCCGAGATCGGCGACCTGCACGACCGGCTGGTCGCCAACCTGCGGCTTGCGATGAACGTGTTCATGGAACGCCGCGTGCGCGACGCCGAGCGCCTGTTGCGGGAAAAGGAGGCCTTCCGCGACCTGGAGCACCGCTACACCGCCAGCCACCTGGCCCGCCTGCGCCACCAGGGCGCGAAGAGCATCGAGACCAGCTCATTGCACCTGGACGTGCTCAGGGACTTCAAGCGCATCAATGCCCACGTCTGCTCGGTGGCCTATCCGATCCTCGAATCGGCGGCTGCCGTGAGCACCACCGGCCACCCGCACACCACCGGCCACCCGCATTTGCGCCTCGCCCATCCGGATGCGGGCGCACAGCACGGCGCGGGTTGACGCGGGGGGCTTCGCCGCACCCGGCCCGGCTTCGTTTCGTGGCCTTCCCGTGCCCGGCGGCTGCCCACACTGGAAGCATCAGCCGCCCACGCCGTGGGCCTCTTGCAGACCACCCTGGAGTACCCCATGCCTGACTTTGGAATCAGCGGCAATTCACCGATCAGCCGCAACAACGTGGGCCTCGGCGATGAAGCGCCTAAGCCCAAGTTGGAGCGTCAGAACGGCGGGCGCCTGCAGGTGCCCGAAGGCCTGACGGCGCGCGCCTCCAACGGGGGTGCGGCACCGCGCCAGCCCCTGAAGCTGGGCGGCGAGAAGCTGAAGCCGGATGCCGAGACGCAGGAAGCCATCGACAGCACGAAGCAGCAATCGGCCAACGCGGCCGCGTTGGCCAAGGCCACCGCCGAGGCCGCGGGCCAGCAGGCGCTGATGGAGCACCTGAAGTCGATGGCCGAGATGAATGCCAAGGGC
>CBIHPZ010000565.1:0-3364 GCA_966211865.1 uncultured Aquabacterium sp. | reverse complement strand
GCACTGGAAGCTGCACAACGCGCTGGTGCTGTTCAACCCGGCGCCGGTGACTTGACCGGCTGTGAGAGGCGCCCCGTCCTGGCGACCCACCCGGGCGCGCCGGACCCCTTCACGGCTTCTTGACCCGCGGGAGCGGGCCCGGGCCGCCGCGGCCCGCTGGCCACGTCATTCGCCGTGCAGCCCATCCCCCGATTCCGGCCGTCCACCGCCCCCAAAACCCCATTGGCCAGGGTGCTGGTTCCTGCTGTTGGAGCCGCCGCGTAGCGTGCGCGCCGTTCAACAACCGGAACCCCACACCCATGAAGATCCGCTTCTCGCCGCGGCGCGCCTCGGCCTCCATCGTGCTGGCGCTGGCGCCGCTGGCCGCCATGGCGGGCACCTGGTCCAGCGACCAATGGCTGGGCCTCAATGCGAACCCGCAGGACTATTTCGACAAGACCTGGATCTACCGCAACCTGGCGCTGCAGGGCAACGTCTGGTGCCCGTTCAGCGACCTGTGGTGCTCGGCCACGCACGACCTGGTGCTGAAGGGCCCCAACGACCCGAACCCGGGCTACCCGGCCGCGGGGCAGAGCGCCAACCTGATCATCGCGGCGCGGCTCACGGCCGACAACGCCGGCAAGTACAGCGTGGTCTTCGACGGCAAGGCCGAGCGCGTCATCAACTACAGCGACGGCACCCTGAGCGCGCCGGTCTACAACGCCAGCACCAACAAGACCACCGCCACGCTGACCATCCCGTCCAGCTTCAACGGCAACACCGATCCGAAGATCGTGCTGGCCTTCGACAAGGTCAGCGCGGACTTCGGCAACCTCAAGGTCTGGCAGCCGAATGCCGGGACCAGCACGGGCAAGTTCACCGACGCGGCCATCAGCCACTACGGGCGCGCCAAGGTCATCCGCATGATGGACCGCCTGCGCACCAACGCCGTCAGCGACGTGAACTGGGCCGGCTCCATCGCCGCCGACAGCGAGACGCTGCTGGGCTACCAGCACTCGCTGAAGGGCGCGATGGAACTGGCGGCCCGGATGGACGCGCACCCCTGGCTGAACGTGCCCGCCACGGCCAGTGACGCGTACCTGGCGTCTTATATGAGCGTCATCGCGGCCCAGCTGAAGCCCGGCAAGGTCGCCACCGTCGAATACTCGAACGAGCCCTGGAACTACGCCTTCCCGCAGTTCTACCAATCGGCGAACCAGGCCTTTGCGGCGGCGGGGCTGGCCACCGGCTACGGCAAGGTGAACACGCTGCGCGTGCTGGCGATCTCGCGCGACGCCAACGGCGACGTCACCGTCACGCTGAACGGGGCGCATGGCAAGGTGGCCGACCAGCAGGTCTACGTCAGCGTCGACACCTCGGGCAAGATCCCGCCGGCGCTGGCCACGCTGATCACCGGCACTTCCGGCTCGGTGCTCAAGTACCACACGAACGTCATCAACCAGCCGGTGAACGGCAGCATCGACACCGGCTGGGTCAACAGCGTCGTGCTGCTCAACCCGGCCAACGACCTGAGCAAGCCGCTCGCGAACTTCGGCAAGCCCAATCTTTATCCGGGCGCCATCGAGGTCAAGATGCGCTACGAGCTGACCCGCATGCGCGCCATCTACGACGCCGCGGCCGCCGCCGGCCTGGGCAGCCGCGTGCGGGTGGTCAAGGGCATCTGCCTGGCGGGCTTCGAGGACGAGATCTACGGCCTGGCCTGGGCCAAGGAGAAGTACGGCTCGCTGGCGTGGCTGGACACGATGGGCGGCGGCCTGTCGCCGGCGTACTACCTGCGCCCGGACAACCCCTATGGCATGGACACCCCGGACAAGGTGTTCCAGCAGTTGGAGCAGGCGCGCACCGGCGTGGCGGGGTCGCTCATCCGGCTGCGCAACATCCTGCTGGCCATGGGCCAGTCCACCATCAACGGGTACGAAGGCGGCCCGCACAACGACCTGAAGCCGACGGAAGCCGTGGCGAAGGCGGTGCAGATCGCCCACCGCGACGACGCACGCATGCCGGTGCTGCTGGCCAACACCTGGCAGGACTGGGTGAACCGCGGCGGCTCCGCGCTGATGTACTTCCACGGCGGCGCGGTCGATTCCTTCGGCGGCGTGGAGAACGGCGGCGGCAACAACAACAACACCTGGGCCCTGATCGAAGGCACGCTGACCAGCAGCGGCAAGCGCGTGAAGAACGACTTCTTCACGATGCAGCAGAACGTGAGCACCACGCCGGTGGGCGTGCCGGGCGTCACCACGGGCGACATCGTGCTGGAGAACGTGCACCAGATGCTCGAGACCAAGGGCGCGCGCTCCGGCAAGGGCCAGGTGCTGGTGGAACGCGACACCCGGCAGACCTCGTACACCTACCTCGTCACCGCCGACAGCGCGCGCAGCTACACCATTGCGCTGGATGCCGGCAGCAACTCGGAAGGTGCGGCTGACTCGGTGTCGCTGTACGTCGATGGCGTGTTCATCGGCAGCCGCCCGCTGCCGAAGACGAACGTCTGGGTCGACAAGCCGGTCGAGGCCATTTCGGTGCCGGTGAACCTGGCCGCCGGCACCCACGTGGTGGAAGCGCGCCTGGCCAGCACGCGCAACGGCGTGGTGGGGCTGTACCAGCTGCACGTCCACTGACCGGCCGGCGCCGCGGTGCCTGCGGGCTGCGCGGCGCTTCCGCGCGCCATCGGCAACGCGGAAGCCAACACCATCGCAGCCGCAGCCGCAGCCTGCGTCGCGGTCCCCCTCACCCGGGTGACCCCGGGTGATTTCCGATTGCGGCCCGGCCGGCTTGGGCCTGCAATGAACCCCAGCAACCAGGGAGCCCCGGCCTGCAGACCCCGTCCGGGCCGGCAACGTTGTCGTTGGGGACAAGATGATGCGCTGGCCGCGTCTCCTGGGGCTTGCCCGGTGGGTGGCGTGCGCGCCCGTGGGCGGGGCGTGCCGATGAAGCTGCGCCCCACCATCGTGCTGGCGGTGGTCATCGGCTTGCTGGTGCCGGCCACCATCGTCGGCGTGTTCACGCTGCGCCAGCAGGAACAGGCCCTGGCGCGGCAGCTGCACGCCGACCTGCAGCGCATCACCGAGGTGATGAGCGTCGAGCTCTCGCACCCCATGTGGAACCGCAACCCCGCGGAGGTGCCGCTGTTCGAGGTGGTGCTGTCCGACCAGCGCGTGGTCTCGGTGGTGGCGCGCGACGCGCAGTTCGGCGTCTTCCTCTCGCGTGAATACGCGCAGCGGCGCATCGGCCACCAGGAAACGCTGACGCGTTCCATCAGCTACCGCGGCCAGGTGCTGGGCGACGTGAAGGTGGAAATGGACAGCGGCCAGCTGGACCAGGCCATCGCCAGCAACCGCCGGGCCTTCGGGCTGACGCTCTT